>JBBRIK010001304.1:0-2183 GCA_038221045.1 Gemmatales bacterium | reverse complement strand
GTTACGGGATGATGTATCGCGATCTGGGCTTCAAACCTGCCGCCGCCCTCGACGAGGCCGGCGTCTTCGATCTCGTCTGCGGCCGGCCCTTCTGCAACCTCAATCGGGAGCCGCTGCTTTACTCCAGTTGGTTGCCCTACGAACATCCCTTCGCCTTCCTCAAAGCGCATCCCGAAAAGGCCATCTATCCACAGGCGGTGCAGAAACCCTCTGGCGCAGGCGCGATGTTCTGGCTCTTCCTGCCGCTGCGGCTGCCGTTCGTCCTCGTCGGCTCCATCCGCTTCGCTCTCCGGCTCGGCCGGCTGAGCAAGACCTTCGCGGAGCGCTTTCGCCGCGACATCCTGCCGCCTTACATCGAGGCGGTCGAGCGCGAAGCGCGCGAGGACCTGTCGAAGCTGACGCCGCCCGCCCTGCTGGAACGTCTCGAATTCTGGATTCATCGCGCGCTGGTCGATTTCGCGCGCGACAGCCTGAAGCCGACGGCGCTGGCGGCCATTGCTATCGGCAATCTCGAACGCTGGCTCCGCAAGGGACTCGGACCGGATCGGACCAAGGCGGCGCTGGGCGAACTGGCGATGGGCGTGAGACCCGCTGAAGAAGCCGATTTCGCCGGCGCGCTGCGCGACGTGGCGGCGGGGAAGCTCGAAAGGAGCGTGTTCCTCGAACGCTTCGGCCATCGAGGCCCACAGGAGATGGAGTTGTCGCAGCCGCGCTGGGGCGAGGACCACGACATCCTGGATCGCCTCATCCGCCAGACGGCGGGCAGCACGATGGGGGAAGGAGCGAGCCAGGAGCAACGCCACGACGCCTGGGAGAAGATCGCGACGGAAGCGAAGCTCGGCGCGTTGCAGCGGACCGCTCTGGAGCCGGAGGTGCAGAGCCTGCAAACGTATCTCTCGCTCCGCGAAACGGCGAAACATCATCTCATGCGTGGCTATGCCCTGATTCGACGGCTGCTCGTCGAACTGGATCGGCGTTTCAACTTGCAGGGAGGCATCTTCTACCTAACTCCCGATGAACTTCCCCGTCTGACGGCGGGAGAGAACCTGGCGAACGTCATCGCTCAGCGCCGCCGTCGTCGCAGTGTGGTGCTGAGTCTGGAGACGCCGCCGGTGCTGTTCAGCGACGACCTCGACGCGATTGGCCGGCCAGTGAAGCTGGAGGGAGTCGAGGAACTGAAGGGAGTCCCGCTGTCGGCGGGGGTGGCCGAGGCGCCGGCCCTGGTGCTGGAGCGGCCCGACCTCGACGCGGTGCCGGTCGAGCCGTACATCCTCGTCTGTCCCTCGACCGATCCGGCCTGGGTGCCATTGTTCGTCCGCGCGAAAGGGCTGGTGATGGAGACGGGGGGCGTGCTGTCGCATGGAGCGATCGTGGCCCGCGAGTTCGGTCTTCCTGCCGTCGCCGGGTTGGCGGGCGTCACACGACGGCTCAAGACCGGACAGCGGCTGCGCGTCGATGGCGGCAGCGGCGTCGTGAACGTGCTGTAGGAATTCGCGTCAGAACACAGAGACCCCCCATCCAACTCCCTGCCGGACGGGGGGTCTCAAGCCAGCGGACTTGTGGCGGTTGCCCACCACATCTTGCGAACGCCCACCACTCGGAAACTTGCGCGGGAAGAGCGCTACGCCGCAAGCGGCAAGACACCCGGAATCATTCCTTCTCGGCTTTCTCCGCCTTGTCGAGCAAGGCGAAGAAGCGCAGGACGGCACCCTTGATGCCGACGCGGATGCGCAACTCCTTGCCGCCTTCGAGGCTGACGAAGAACTTGTCGTCGCCCTCGCCCTTGCCCTTCGCGAAGGCTTCCTCGGCAGCCTTCGGTGCGTGCTTCTGCTGAGACGCAATAAGCGCTGCCAGCCGCAACATCGACAGGTCCGTTCGCATGAGCGAACTCGTCTTCGGCTTGCTGGCCAGGGCGTTTTTCAAGGCCGGCAGCCCATCCGCGCCCATCGCGAAGAAGACGGCGTCGTCGCGAATCGCGAAGTAGACGGGGTTCTCGCCCAGGGTCTGCTTCTGTTCCTTGCTCAGATCCTTCTCGACATTGAGGCGATGGATGTTGACTCCCGCCGCCTTGGCGATATCGACGCTGAGCTTCTCCTTCAACTCGTCCGGCAGTTTCTCGACGAACGCCTTGACTGCCTTCTCGATGGCCGCGCCATCCTTGACGGCGGCACCGCCGACAAACG
>JBBRIK010001303.1:0-2185 GCA_038221045.1 Gemmatales bacterium | reverse complement strand
AAGGAGTACATGCTCGGGGAGATCCCGGTGCCGGTGCTCAAGGGCATCACGATGAACGTCGCCCGCGGCGAACTCGTCGCGCTGATGGGGACGTCCGGCTCCGGCAAGACGACGCTCATGAACATCCTCGGCTGCCTCGATCGCCCGACGTCGGGAAAGTACTGGCTCGACGGCAAGGAAGTCTCGAACCTGTCCAATGACGAGCGGGCGATGGAGCGGAACAAGAAGATCGGCTTCGTGTTTCAGAGTTTCAACTTGCTGGCGCGGACCAGCGCCCTCGAAAACGTCATGATGCCTTTGTCCTACACGGCGGCCAATCTGTCGGATCGCGAGGCGAAGGAACGCGCGAAGGAACTCCTTGAGCGCGTCGGCCTGGGCGAACGGCTGGATCACGAGCCGTCGCAGTTGTCGGGCGGGCAGCAGCAGCGCGTCGCCATCGCGCGGTCGCTCATCAACAATCCTCCGCTGCTGTTCGCCGACGAACCGACGGGCAACCTCGACTCGCGCACCAGCGTGGAAATCCTCGAGATGTTCCAGCATCTGAGCGAGGTGGAAGGCATCACGATCATGCTGGTAACCCACGACGCCGGCGTCGCCAGCCATGCGAAACGGGTCATCCGCATTCACGACGGACTGATCCTGGACGGCGCCTTCGAGTCGGGCAAGAGAGCGCCGTCACGAAACGGCGTCGTCACGAATGAGCCGAGCGTGTCGGTTTCCGCAGACCATCGGTCCTGAATCCCGCTTACCGAGGTGAACCATGCGTTCCCTATATCGCACGCTGAGAATGGCAACCCGCTCGTTTCAACGAAACGTCATGCGCTCGGTGTTGACGACCCTGGGCATCGTTATCGGCATCGCGGCCGTCATCGCCATGATGGAGGTCGGCCAGGGAACGTCGAAAGCCAACGAGCGCATCATCCAGCGCATGGGGGCCGACAACTTCCTCGTCCAGCCGGGGACCGCCTCCTCAGGCGGCGTCACCTTCGGCGCGGGCAGCGTCACCACGCTGATCCCGCAAGACGGCGAGGCCATCCTGCGCGATTGCCCTGCCGTGCGTCAGGTGGCGCCGGTGGTCCGGGCGCGAACGCAGGCCATCTACGGCAACAAGAACTGGACGCCCGGCTTCATTTACGGCACGACACCCTCGTTCCTGGAAGTGCGCGACTGGGACCTGGAAGAAGGCGAGATGTTCGACGAGCGCGAGGTCCGCAACCAGACGAAAGTCTGCGTCATCGGCGAGACGATCGTGCGCGAGCTGTTCGATGAGGAGTCGCCGGTCGGCAAGGAAATCCGCCTGCAATCGGTCACGCTGCGCGTCATCGGCGTGCTCGAGCGGAAGGGCGCGAACATGATGGGTCTGGATCAGGACGACATCATCATCGCCCCCTGGACGACGGTGAAGTATCGCATTGCCGCCACGACGCTATCCAACCAGAACCAGAGTTCCGCGGGCGGGGCCGACACGACGCAGCAGGTGAACACGCTGAAGAAGTTGTATCCGACCGAATCGCTGGCGCTCTACGCCACGCAGTCGGCGAACCAGGCGGCGAACTATCCGCAGCCGATCAGTTTCACCAACATCGATCAATTGATTGTGCGGGCCATGTCGCCGCAGGACGTGGGCCTGGCCATCAAGCAGACGACGGAACTGCTGCACGAACGGCATCGCATCAAGGACGACAAGCCGGACGACTTCAACATTCGCAACATGGCCGAGAGCGCGAAGGCGCTGGCGCAATCGACGGGCCTGATAATGCAGTTGCTGCTGTTCGTCGCCCTGGTGTCGCTGCTCGTGGGGGGCGTCGGCATCATGAACATCATGCTGGTGTCAGTGACGGAGCGAACACGCTAGATCGGTCTGCGGATGGCGGTCGGGGCGCGGGCCAGCAACATTCTGTGGCAGTTCCTGGTCGAGGCGTTGTTGCTGTGCCTGCTGGGTGGACTGATCGGCATCCTGCTCGGCCGCGGCGGTTCGATCGCGATGCGCGAGCTTCTGAACTTCCCGACGATCCTGTCGATCCCGGCGATCGTCGCCTCGGTCGCGGTATCGGCCACAGTGGGCGTGGTGTTCGGCTTCTATCCAGCGTGGAAGGCGTCGCGGCTGGATCCGATTCAGGCGCTCCGCTACGAATGACCGCGATTATGGGTTCGCAGAGAGCATTTTCCCCAGGCGAGCCGAGAG
>JBBRIK010001302.1:0-2191 GCA_038221045.1 Gemmatales bacterium | reverse complement strand
TGACTGCCGCCCCGTTGGGGCTGAAGACCCGACCTGAAGGGGCGACCGTCAATAGCCAGAGGTGTCAACCCCTGGTCACACCCGAGACTGGTCTTGCGAGGCGAACGCCATTCCGCTACACCTTCCCCACATTTCTGAGGGAAGGGAGTCCCATGAACGAGTTCGATCCCGTGACAGATCTTCGCATCATCCGCAAGCCCACCGTCTATCTGGTTGGACGACAGACCGTCGATCAGGAAGGGATCGATCAGTTTCTCGCGGATCACGGCGTCGCCTGGCAGACCGATACCGAAGTGGCGGGCGAGCATCTCTCGGAAGTGGCGGGAAGGCTCTGCTACATGAGTTTCGCCCGTCCTCGTCCCGGCGGGAATCGCGTCTATCTCGACCATATCAAGGAAGTTGGTCACGGATCGGTCCTCGAACATGCCGTTTGGAACTTCATTTGCGTAGGATGTAGCCGGTCGTTGACGCACGAACTGGTTCGCCATCGGGCAGGGACCGGCTTCTCGCAACTGAGTCAGCGTTACGTCGATGAGTCCATCGCGGAATATGTAGAGCCGGATTGCATCGGGGAGGATGTCGAGTTACACTCCATTTGGGTCGATGCGGTCGCCCATGCTCACCAGGCTTATGTAAAGCTCGTCGAAGGACTGGCGAATAAGTTCAAGGACGAGCCGGATCGTACGCTGCGGCGCAAGATGGCCCGTCAAGCCGCTCGCAGCGTTCTGCCCAACGCCACGGAGACGAAGATCTTCTACACGGCCAACGCGCGGGCGCTGCGCCACTTCATCGAGATGCGGGCGAGCCGCCACGCCGAGACTGAGATTCGTCAGCTTGCCGTCGAGGTGCTGCGGATCTTGCAGCAAGAGGCTCCCAACCTCTTCAACGACTACACGCTCGTTCCCCTGGCCGACGGCACATTCGAGGCGACGACCCCGCACCGCAAGGTATGACAACTGAATGACGAATGATGAAGGTTGAATGATGAATGATGAATGGAAGAGTATGACCCAAGTGAGTCACTCTTTTCCATTCATCATTCATCATTCAACCTTCATCATTCTGGACCGAGAGATACTCAATGGCACGAATCCTTTCTCCCGCTCAAGGGGTGCTCGAGTTGCATCCCCGAGGGCATGGCTTTCTTCGCAATCCCGTCCGGAACTACTTTCCCCAGCCCGACGACGCCTACGTCCCCGCCGGCCTCATCCAGAAACATCGCCTCCGCGAGGGACTTCTCCTGGCCGGTCCCGTCGAGGGGGGCGGTCCCAGCAGGGGAATGCGGCTGACGCGCCTCGATACCATCGAACAACTCGCACCCGAGAAATTCTTCACGCGCAATTTCGATCAGCTCACGCCCATCGATCCCAAGGAACGGATTCGCCTCGAAACAGGCAAGGAACCGCTCACGACGCGCGTGATGGACCTGCTCACGCCCATCGGCAAGGGGCAGCGCGGCCTGATTGTGGCCCCACCGCGGACGGGCAAAACGATCCTGCTCCAGCACATCGCCGCCGCGGTCGCACAGAACCACCCCGAGATGCACCTCATCCTGCTGCTTATCGACGAGCGGCCCGAAGAGGTCACCGAAATTCGCCGGCTCGTCGCCGCGACGGGACATGGCGAAGTGATCGCGTCGAGCTTCGACGGTGACGCCGCCACGCATGCCCGCATCGCCGAGATCGTCGTCGAGCGCGCGAAGCGCCTGGCCGAGCAGGGCAAGCAGACCTTCGTCCTTCTCGACAGCCTGACGCGGCTGGCGCGGGCCTACAACAAGACGGCTGGCACGAGTGGCCGTACGATGTCCGGCGGCGTCGATTCGCGCGCGCTGGAAATTCCGAAGCGGTTGTTTGGCTGCGCTCGCTCCTTCGAGGAAGGCGGATCGGTCACCGTGTTGGGGACGGCCCTGATCGATACCGGCTCGCGCATGGATGAGGTGATCTTTCAGGAGTTCAAGGGCACCGGCAACATGGAGTTGGTCCTCGACCGCAAGTTAGCCGACCGCCGGGTCTATCCGGCGATGGACATTCTCCAGTCGGGGACGCGCAAGGAGGAACTCCTGCTGGCGCCCGACGTGCTCCAGCGCGTCACGGTGCTGCGAAGGGCGCTGGCCCAGATGCGGCCCATCGAGGCGATGGAGCAGCTTGTCCGGCAACTGTCGCGCACGGCCTCGAACGCGGAATTCCTCGAG
>JBBRIK010001301.1:0-2195 GCA_038221045.1 Gemmatales bacterium | reverse complement strand
CCATGCGTTATCATCCCTCGTTCGAGGAATTCGAGAAACTCGCCGGGCAGGGCAACCTCGTGCCGGTCTATCGCCGCCTCGTCGGCGACACCCTCACACCCGTCAGCGCCTTCTGCAAGATCCAGGAGGGCGACTGGGCCTTCCTGTTCGAGAGCGTCGTCGGCGGCGAACGCCTGGGCCGCTACAGCTTCCTCGGCGCCGGTCCGTTTCTCACGTTCCAGGCTCACGGCAATCGCGTTCAGATCCAGTCGCGCGAGGGGACCTCCAACCGCGAGCATCCCGATCCGCTGCGTCTATTGCAGGAGCTGCTTGCCGCTTATCGCACACCTCCGCTGCATGGCCTGCCGCGCTTTCTGGGCGGCTGCGTCGGCTACGCGGGCTACGACTCGGTCCGCTACGTCGAGCGCCTGCTTCATCCTCCCCCAGACGACCGCGGTCTGCCCGATCTCTGTTTTGGCTTCTACGATCGCATGGTTGTTTTCGATCATCTGCACAAGACGATCGTCGTCGTCGCGCATGCCTCGACCGATACCGGCGACTTGCGCGCCTCCTATCAGGCGGCGTGCGCGCGGGTGGATCGCCTCGTCGAGCGCTTGCAGCAGGGCGTCGCCGATCTTCAGTTGACCGACATCAATCCACTGGAGTCGCCCGATAATGTCCGCGCGGTGTTCGAGTCGAACTTCACTCCCGAGAGCTTCATGGCGGCGGTCGAGCGCTGCAAGGAGTACATCCGGGCCGGCGACGTCTTTCAGGTCGTCCTCAGTCAACGGCTGCAAGCCGAGACGCGGGCGCGTCCCTTCGACATTTACCGGACCTTGCGCGTCGTCAATCCGAGTCCGTTCCTGTTCTACCTCAAAATGGGAGGCGTGTGCCTGGTCGGCTCGTCTCCGGAAATCATGGCCCGCGTCGAGGGCGATCAGGTGACGATTCGCCCCCTGGCGGGAACGCGGAAGCGCGGCAAGACCCCCGAGGAGGACGATCGACTGGCCGCCGAGTTGATCGCCGATCCGAAGGAGCGAGCCGAACACATCATGCTTGTCGATCTTGGTCGAAACGACGTCGGCCGGGTGGCTCGCTTCGGCACTGTCAGCCTCAGCGACGTGATGACGGTCGAGCGCTACAGTCACGTCATGCATCTGTGCAGCACGGTCACGGGAACGCTGCATGCCGGCCTGACGGCCTTCGACGCCCTGCGCGCGTGCCTGCCGGCGGGAACGCTGTCGGGAGCGCCGAAGGTGCGGGCGATGGAGATCATCGACGAATTGGAACCGCACCGCCGCGGGCCTTATGGCGGAGCGGTCGGCTACGTCGATTTCGGCGGCAACATGGATACCTGCATCGCCCTGCGGACGATGGTGCTGAAGGGGCAGACGGCGTATTTACAGGCCGGCGCGGGCATCGTCGCCGACAGCGAGCCGGCGAAGGAGTACGAAGAGACAATGAACAAGGCACGCGGACTCCTGCGCGCTCTGGAGATGGCCGAGACGCAGTTGTGATCGCGTAATTTTCGGCGGGGATTTGCTTGTCGTCGCCCGATTTACGGGTTAGCATCCTGACACTCTACCCTCTCAGGAGCAGCCCATGGACCTCTTCGATCTCAGCACCGATGCCGGGTTCCTCGTCAACGCTCGCACTCTGATTTACCTCTCGACGGCAGCTTACGACGAGGCCCCCGCGTCGTCGAAACTGTTCCGCAAGACCGTCTTCACCGATGCCGACTTCTTCTCCGACGCCGGCACCAGCACCGAGGGATTCGTCACCGGCAATGACGATCATGTCGTCGTCGTGTTTCGCGGGACCGACGACGTTCGCGACTGGCTCACCGATCTGACCTTCAGGATGATAAAGGGGTACGGCGGCAAGGTCCACGAGGGCTTCTCCGACTCGATCGACGCTGTCTGGGACGACATGGTGAGGTTCGTGAAAGCGAGGCGCACGTCCGGTCAAACTCTCTGGATCACCGGCCACAGCCTGGGCGGCGCGATGGCCGTCGCCTTCGCCTATCGCGCGTGGACGGAAAAGAAAATCATGGCCGAAGGGATGATCACGTTCGGGCAACCGCTGGTATTCTCGACCTCGCTTACGCAAGTGGTGCTGAACAAATACGATTGGCGTTATGTCCGGTTCGTCAATAGCTGGGACCCGGTGACGCGGCTCCTTCCGACGTATCGCCATGCCGGGTCACGGATTCATTT
>JBBRIK010001300.1:0-2197 GCA_038221045.1 Gemmatales bacterium | reverse complement strand
TTTATGGGGTTTGGCTTTTGAATCGTCCGGGGCGCGGGGCCTAAGTCATGTGATCAACGCGCCGCGACGGGCGGGGTGCGTCTTTTAAACGCCCCGTGAGGGTCGCGGCTCGTGAAGCAAGAGCGCCTCTGTTAGCGCGTCAAATTCACGTTGACGTCGGTCTTCTTCTGCCCTTCGAGAACCTGTGCGGCGTTTTCACCCCTCGTGGCAGCGCCAGTCTTTACCGCCGTGATGCGATAGCTTCCGGGCGGCACTTCTTTGAAGAGATAGATGCCCGCGTCGTTGGTGACGGCCGTGTCCTTGACCTTGCCGTCGCCGTCGCGCAGCAAGACGGGCACCTTCGGCTGCGGAATGCCGCCCATCGTCACCTTACCCTCGATGCTCGCCGGCCCCTTGGCCTTATCCTTGTCCTTGTCCTTGTCCGCATCGACGAGCTGGATTGTCACCGTGTCCGCAGCGGCTAGGTTGGCGGCATTGGTGGCCTGGACCGTCACCTCGAACTGACCGACCTGGCCGGTCGGCGCCGGCAGCAGCGCCACCCACACGTCTTTTTCGTCCTTTTCAAGCGACGGTTGGCCAGGCACGACGACTACGGTCGGCAGCGGCTTACCGTCGGGGCCGGGCTTGCCGAGGAAGAAGACGACCGACTTGATGCCCGTATCGGGGTCGGCAGCGCGTGCCTTCACGGGCAAGAGCTTGCCGCGCTCCAGCTTCACCGGGAAACCGACCAGCTTGACGCCCTCCGGCGGGGTGCCGTCAAAGGCGACATTCTGGATGATCTCCTTCGTCTCCATTTCCTCCGTGCCAGTCCGGAAGGGGAGCGGCGTGAGGTTTTTCTCGCCGCCCAGTAGCCGTACGCGCATCGGCCGGACGCCGTTGATCTCGGCCACGTCCATGGTTACGGTCCAGTCGCGCACTTCGGGCTTCAGCAGCAGGCTGCCGCCGGGGCCGGCGACGCTCGCCATCAGCACGACTTCGCGATCGCGGCCGACCGTCTGCGCCTCAACGTTGGACACGAACTTGCCGGCTCCGAAGCGCTCGAGGGCCACTTCGACGACGCTCTTGTTCGGCGTGTTATCGACTTCCAGCGCCACGACGAACGGCAGGGTCGGGTTGTGGATTCTCGGCGCGCTCAGACGAATGACCGGCTGATCGACGCGGGTCAGCTGGCTGGGAATGTTGCCCCGGTCCACCGTCAGCCGGTAGATGGCCGCCCGCTCGTAGCCGTCAATGGTGAGGTAGACGAAGCCGTTTCCCTGGGCATCGGGCTGGAATTGCAGGTTCTGAGCGGTGAGGAGGAGCTTGTCGCCGCCCTTCGTCAGGAACCCGCTGCGGGTGCCGTCCTTGCGGCCCTTCTCGTCCAGGCCGGGAATGCGGTCGGGACGCAGGGTGAGATCGACGCGGCACTTCGGTCCGGAGAAGTTGGGGAGTGCTTCCACCTCGACCGTGAGCTGGTTGCGGATTTTGCGAGTCTCGTCGAGGGGATCTTCCCTCTCGACCGAGTCGAACTTCGGCGGCGTCACTTTCACGTAGGCGTTCGGCGCGGCGAGGGTGAGGTCGCCGAAATCGGCTACAGCTTTTGTGGAGTCGAGTACCACAATCCGGACTGCGCCTTTGATCTCCGCCAGGGCGGGAGGAGCGGGCTTGGTGCCGGGCGCGGGCGGCGCGGGTGGCAGGCCGAAGGCCACCTGCGTGAAGCTGCGATTGCCGCGAGCCATGACCGCGACGGGACTGCCTTCTACTGGGTTGCCGTTGGCCTCCAGTTGAACGGTGACAGGCTCATCCTTATCGGTCAGGTTCTGGACGTAGACGAAGAACTGCTGCTGGACGTTGGGCCGCAAGGTCAGGAAGTCGCGTGGGGCGGGATCGGCTGCTTTGTCGCTGTAGAACAGCTTGAATTTGCTGTCCGCCTTCTGGGCCGCCCGCAGTTCGGCCGGCCCCTGCGCGGCGCCGACGATCAGGACGGCCAGGAAGCCGAGCGTGCGGACCCACAGTAGGGGGCGTCGCCGGGTACTCATGGTAGTGCTCCTATGTTGTATCTGTCACCGTAAGGAGAGATTAACCGCCAGGACGCCGTGCGCGCGGAGCAAAGACAAAATTGAGGAAAAATACCGAGGAACGTCACCGATACTTCTGCTTCTTCCCATCCAGTTCATTACTGACGGACGAGTTTGCCTGCCCTTCGCGTCACTCAACG
>JBBRIK010001299.1:0-2207 GCA_038221045.1 Gemmatales bacterium | reverse complement strand
GATGATATATCGCCCGTCGGGCGCGGTCCCAAACACACAAGGCAACCCTGACGAACGGCTGATAGCTTCGCTTTCGGAGTTGGCCAGAACGTTTTCGACATCATCGACGGTTAATCCGTGTTCTTCGATGTGTTCGACATTGCCGCCGAATTCTTCATTCCAGATGATTTGCGACCACACGGCATCTTCCTTTGACCTGCCCTCATTATGGCAAGCTCATGCGATGACGCAATACATTGTGCGTCTCGCCGACTGCGGAAGGACGATAGAGTCACCGCGCCGATAGCTTCTCGTAATACCGCTTCACCGCCTCCTCATATCCCGGCAGGGCATCGCGGGCCGGCTCGTCGAGGATGCGTCCATGCAGCGAGCGCTCGCGCGGCAGGCTCGGTTGGAATCCGCTGGTCGGCGTCTGGAAGACCTTCACGGTATTCCGCAACTGGTCCAGCGCCTGGCTCTGCATGCGGAACAACTCCGCGTCGGGCTGCTCCTTGAGCGCCTCCAGGTTCGCGGCCAACTGGGCCAGCACTTCGTCGATATGCTCCGTCGGCAGATAGAGGTTGCGCAGTTCCTTGCGGATCGACTTGACACGCTCGATCAGTTGCTCCTGCTTGCTGGTCATATCGCGCAGCATCTCGGCCACGCGTGGATCGAGGCGGCCGTCCTTGCGCTCGACGAGGAAGTTTTTCGCCTGCGGTTTCCCCAGACGCTTCGCGATGTCGTCGGTCCACTTGCCGGCGTCCTCCGTGCTGAACTTGACCTCGTTGTCGCCCTCGACCTTCTTACCGCCCACGCCCGTCGAGGTGTCCTTCTGCATGTCGTCGCTCTTCCGCTCGCGGATGGTGCCGGCCTGATCGCCTACCTTCTCCTGCCCCTCCTGCACCTTGTCCCGGCCGCGGCGATTGATCGACTCCTCGCCGATGACGAGTCCGTGTGCGCGAGCGCCGCGCCGGCCGGCCCGTGAGGCGCCGCCGACGTTGCTGGTCGGTGGCTTCATGTTGCCGGTCGCCGCCGAGGCGGCGGTCGAGTTCAGGTCGCCGGCCTGCTTACCGATATCGCCCGGCTCGTTGATGTTGAAGGCCGCATTGAGGTTGTACGTCTCGTACTTCTTCTGGATCTCGTCGGCCTCCTCCAGCAGCTTGCCGACGAGGTCGTCGAACTTCTCCTGGATCGGCGGATTGGTGATCTTGTTCGCCTCACGGTCGGACTGCTTGGGGAAACTCGGCGTCCCGCTCGGCTTCTCAGCCAACTTGAGAATGTCGAACTGCTGCCGTTTGCCGGAGTCGGGCGGCGACAGAATACCCTTGGCGCTATCGGGGAAGAGATAGTCGATGGGGTCCGGGTTCTTGGTCGGGTCGTTCTTCTTGCCGGAACCCGCCTCGCGCATGTGGATGATGTCTTCGAGCTTCAGCTTGTTCTTGACGTCAACGAACCCCTCGGCCGTGCCGGCCTTCAGCTTCTCCAACTCCTTCTGGGCATCGAGGTCGCTTTTCGCCTTCTGCTTGAGCGCTTCGAGCGCCTTCAGAGCAGCATCGCTCTGGGCTTTCTTGAGGCGAGCGAACAGTGCGCCCAGTTCCTTCGCTGCCTGCTCCTGCTTGCTGGCCGCCTCGTTCCAGCGGCCCACGTTTGCCTCGTCAGCCGCCTGCGTCAGAAGAGTATGGAGCGGCGCGGCGGCCAATGTCTTCGCCGCCTCCTGGAAGGCGTCCGCGACAATCGGCTCGACGGAGCGCGTCCGCTCCTCCAGCCCAACGAATGCCGGCTGGGTGAGCTTGATGAGATCCAGCACCTTCAGTTGCCGCTTCTTCATGGAGCCTTTCAGCACCTCGGCCGGCGCGATCGTGGCATGACGGCGCGACTGATCGCGGAGCTTCCCCTCGCGCTCGGCCAGCATTTCGACGAAGGCAATCATGTGGGCCAGCTCCCACTCGTGGCGGAAGTTCACAAACTGCTCGACGATCTCCTGCAAACTGCGCGCGGTGCGTTCCTGCGTCAGCCGGGCGTCGGCGAGGGCGGAACGCTTCGCCTGCGGATCGTCGCGTGCCGGCACACTCTCCAGGATGCGAATGGCGCGAATCATCTCCGTGTCGGCGAGCATGCCGACCGAGACGCGCAAATTGCCCGACTGGAGCGGCATGTCCTTCGCTGCCCTGGCCGCCGTCTGCCGGAGCTGCTCCTGCCCCTTCGCCAGCCCCGCAACCGCGTCGAGC
>JBBRIK010001298.1:0-2209 GCA_038221045.1 Gemmatales bacterium | reverse complement strand
CTCGCCCTCTCGCCCTCTCGCCCTCTCGCCCTCTCGCCCTGCACTCAGTTCAACTGCTCCCAGTAGGGTACGACAAGGTTCTCGCCCGCACTGAGCGGACTCCAGTTCGGCTGAGGCCCTGGATTGCCGTGCATCGTGATGGGACAGTTGCCGTAATGATCGCGGCGGAACACCGCCTGGAAGCGCGGGTTCATCGGGTCACTGCTATCGACCGCCATCACCGTGACGGCCTCCTCCGTCGTTTGGCCCCGATCGATCACGATCGTGGAGCCGGCCGCGATCTGCCACGGAATCTGCGTCGCGCTGCCGTTGTAGGTGATCCAGCCGTTGAGTCCGAGCAAGGATTGTTTCGGGTCCTGCTTCGCTCCCACACTCATCCACTGCGGCTGCGAGGACGGACTCACCTGACCGCCGTTGGGGTTGCCCTTGGTCAAACCGGGGGCGATCACCAACTGCGTTCGATCGACCACCGCGAAGAAGCGATAGCGGATCTCACGGCCATCGCTCCGGCCGATCTCCTCACCCAGCCACGGCTGGCCCGTCGGACTATCGACCACCTCGAAGAAGCCGGTCGTCAGCCAGACCGCGAAGGTGTTGCTCCGCGTCGTGAATCCGTTCGCGATCTTGATCAGCATCTCATTCTGCAAGTACGGATGAGCATTGTCCGTCTGGAACAGACGCCGCTTGCTGCTGACGCCGGAAGGATCCTGCGGCTGGAAGATGGTGTCGCCCAGGCCGCGTCCGTTCGGCGCTGCCGGATCACTCGCCGGGATGAAGCCCACGCCTGGATCGTAGATCGGTCGATCCTTGTCCGTCAGACCGCCGAGAGTGTAGTTCGCCACCGTCGCGTCGGGATCGAGGATCAGATCGGGATTGCGCCGGGCGATCAGGGCGCGCCAGGCCATGACGACGTCCTCTTCCGTGAAGGAGTTCGAGCGGGTGGGATCAGCCGCCTTCTTGGCATCGCACAGAGCGGCGAAGACCTCGTAATCCCAGATGGTGTTGAGGTTGATCTTGCCGGGGATGCGGCCCCTGGCCGAGACTCCCGCCGCCTGGTCCGGCGTCTCCATGAACGCGAACAGACGATAGAGCCGATGCGACTGCGGGGGCGACGCCCCTTGCACATCCTCGTCGAACCACGGCACCCGCTGCGAGTGAGTCCCGTTCTTGGTGATGAACTTCTGCGTCAGTTGATGCGGGCGGAAGCCCGACACGCTGAGCAGTTCGTAGGGGCTGCTCACCTGACGATCCATGTGAACCAGCCAGTCGCGGTTGCCGTTGGGGTTGTTGGTCTGGCCGAGCGTGTGCTTGTTCACGTCGCCGGAAAACACCTGATCGACAATCTGCGTGGCCAGGTCGGAAGCATAGGGCTGCTTCTTGCCGCGAGCGATGGCCTCATCCTTGTCCTTGAACGGAGCGGTGACGTTGTTGAGCGGCACCTGTTCGATGTAGTCCATCGTCACATACGGGTTGTAGAACGCCTGGGCCGGGTCGTCCTGCGGCGGCAGGTGCGGGTTGGCCAGGCGACGCAGCAGCACCGTCACGCCGGCGGAGCGGTCGTTGAGCGACCAGGTGTCGGCGTCCTTGTTGTACGTCACCTGCCACGTCATGCCGTTGGTCTGCAGCCAGGGCACATCGGCGGGAACGCGCGGGGCAGCAATCGTGTTGCCGCGCGTGTTGCCCAGCGGACCGGCAAGGAAGAAGCCCTTGCCCTGCTGGGGACTGACCGCCATCGCCACTGTGGTCCCATCGACCGTCGTCACCGTACCCTTGTCGAAGGTCGCTGCCGAGCGAACCTGATCCGCAATGCCCAGGACGTTGTCGCCGCGCGGACGCAAAGGTCCACCGGGACTGGCGGAATTCGCCACGACGACCTGATAGGAACTGTAGGCGGACGTACCCGCTGCCCCCTTGGGGATGAAGAGCGGCACGCCCTGCGCGTCCTGCTGCTGCACCGATGCCGGCACGGCTGTCGGGAAGGGATTTTGCAACTCGGCCCAGACCTTGACGAAGAAATCGCCTGACTTCGTGCTAGTTTTGTCGTCCGACACCGGCAATTCGTACTGCGTGAACACCTCGTTGAGCAGGACGCCCGGCAACTCGGTGCCGAAGACCCAGTAGCGCGGCAGGCGGTCGCCGTTGGCATTCGCGTCGCTGACGGTGCCGACGAATCCCTGTTGCTCCTTGGGGTCCGGCGACCTTTTGGCGA
>JBBRIK010001297.1:0-2216 GCA_038221045.1 Gemmatales bacterium | reverse complement strand
AGTACGCTCTTGCAGTACCACTGGGCCGGCTATCACACTCCGAAGAAGGACGACAAGCCCACGACGAAGGAACCGCCGCTGGCGATGCCGATTCCCTCGCCCCTGAGTCAGCCTCAGATTCAGCCCCAGCCCCAGCCCTTGCTGCTGACTCCTCCTCCTGCGGCTGTGCCCGCACCGCTGCCGAGTCCGACGCCCGTGAACTTGCAGCCCGCCCCGCACCCGGCATCGCCTGGAGGAGCGCAGCGAATGCCGATTGGGCCTCCTCGGATCTCGTCAGTCCCTGCTCCGGCCCCGATGCGGCCGGCACCGTCTCCCGTGACTTCAGAGGGTCCCGAACTCGGCTCACCGTTCTGAAATTTGCAAACGAGGAAGTCAGGCATAGCCTGACCTACGCAAAGCCGAGGAACTCGTAGGTCAGGCTGGGTCCGACAATTCGCTCTTCTTCGCCCTTGGGCGAAAGATGTCCGTTGCTGTACCGTAGAGGGTCTCCGCTCCTTGCATGAGCGTTTCCGATAGAGTCGGATGCGCGTGAATCGTCAGCGCGAAATCCTTTGCCGTCGCGCCCATCTCGATCGCCAGGGTCGCCTCCGCGATCATTTCCCCCGCCTCGACGCCGACAATGCCGACTCCCAGGACCCGTTCCGTCTCCTTGTTCACCAGGAGGCGCGTCAGTCCCTCGGTTCGTCCCAGGGTGAGGGCGCGCCCCGAAGCTCCCCAGGGATAGCTCAGCACCTCGATCTCGTTCTCCCGGCCTTGCTTGCGGGCTTCCGTCTCGGTCAGACCGCACCAGGCAATCTCGGGATCGGTGAAGACGACGGCTGGCATGGCGCGATAGTCCACAATCGCCGGCTCGCCCAGGATCGACTCGACCGCGATCTTCGCCTCGTAATGCGCCTTGTGAGCCAGCATCGGCTCCCCGACGACGTCACCCACCGCGTAAATGCGCTCCTCGCCCGTCCGCCCATGCTCATCGACCTGGATGAATCCCTTGCCATCGACCTGCACTTTCGTGTTCTCCAGCCCCAGGTCGGCGCTCAGTGGCCGGCGGCCGACGGCGATCAACACCCGATCGAACTCCAGCGCCGTCTCGCCCAGCGCTTCGCTCTTGAGATGCGCCCGGACGCTCTTGCCGGTGTCCTCGATCTTCAACACCTGCGTGTTGAGATGGATCGCCTTGAACGTCTTGGTTAGACGTTCCTGCAAGGGCTTGACCAGTTCGCGATCCACGCCCGGCAACAATCCCGGTGTCATCTCGACTACGGTCACCCCGCAGCCGAGGGCCGCGAAGACCGATCCCAGTTCGAGGCCGATATAGCCGCCGCCGATGACCAGCAGCGAGCAGGGGACTCCCTCCAGACGCAACGCCTCGGTCGAGGTCATGACGCGCGGACTGTCGAGTTTGAGGGCGACCGGTTTCGCCGGGGTCGATCCAGTCGCCAGAACGCAATGCTTGAAGCGATGCCGCGAGCCATCGGACACTTCGAGCGTCTGGGCGTCGATCAACTTCGCCCTCGACGAGATGTACTTGACGCCGCGTTTCTTGCACAGACCTTGCAAGCCGGCGGAGAGCTTCTCGACGATCTTGAACCAGTGCTTGCGGACGGCATCGACGTCGATCTTGGGTTCGCCGAAGACGACGCCAAACTTGGCGGCCTCGCGGGCATCGTTGATGACCTTGGCAGCGTGCAACAGGGCCTTGGAGGGAATGCAGCCGACGTGCAGACAGGTGCCGCCGATCTTGTCGGAATCGTTAATAATGGTGGCCTGTTTGCCGTGGTCGGCCGCGAGAAATGCCGCCGCATAGCCACCGGGTCCGCCGCCAACGACAATCAGATCGTGTTCGGTAATGTCAGCCATGTTGGATTCCTACGTTGCCAGTTGTCAGTTGCCAGTTGCCAGTTGTCAGTTGTCAGTTGTCAGGTGCTTGCTTGCGTTTCGCGCTCTTCCGCATCTTTGCAACTGGCAACTGGCAACTGGCAACTGACAACTGGCAATTATGATTTGAGCGTCATCATCCAGGGATCTTCGAGCATTTCCGCGACGAAGCGCGTGAAGCGGGCGGCGGCGGCCCCATCGATGACGCGATGATCGTACGACAGTGACAGCGGCAACATCAGACGCGGGCCAAAAAAAACCACGCGGCGTGGCGGGGGGGTGGAGTAGTGCCGCGGCTGATTTTAGGCGTGGATCCGGTGCCGCCCACCCCCCCGCGGTTG
>JBBRIK010001296.1:0-2218 GCA_038221045.1 Gemmatales bacterium | reverse complement strand
ATGCGAGTCAGAGATTCCTGCTGTTTCGTGAGACGCAGTGAGCCAATCAGGGTAATTCCCGCTTCGACCTCGGCGGGCTTCTTCGACGCGAGCAGCCGGCCGGCAAGCACCTGGCCCCAGCGAGTCGCTTCCTCTCCGAGCCGGCCGCCTCGCTGGTTCGTTCCCTGCTTGAGAGCGCGGAGGACGGCCGCCTGCTGCGCCGGATCGTCTTCGAGACGGGTTCGGAGCAGCAGCGCCAATGCGTCCGTCTCCTGCTCTTCGCCATGACGGCCGATGTGGACGGTCATTCGCGCCAGCGTGTCGCCCCTTGGTTTGTTCGTGCGGAGGAAGGCAATCAGGGAGCGAGCGGCATCACGCGTTGGGATTGCGAGGGTAACGTCGGCGAGAGCGGCTGCATCGCGCTCATCGCCGTCGGGCAGCGATCCGGGCTTACTCGCCTTCACCTGATCCCGCAGGGACATGCGAACGACGTGGCGCAAATGCGTGTCGGCTTGCGGAACGGCGTGCAACATGTCGAGGAGCGGGCGGATATTCTTCGCTTCGGGATGCCGGCCCAGGGCGTCGGCGGCGGCTCGCTTCACGTTGGCGTCCGTGTCCTCCAGACGCTTCAGCAGCAGCCCCTTCTCGGCGTCCGTCAATCGCGTGCGCTCCGACAGCACCCGGCAACCGTGAACGCGGACGATTGCGTCCTTGTCATTCACTGCCGCTTGTAGGGTCTCGGCGTCAAGGGTGCCGAGGCGGTCGAGGACCCAGACGCCATGAGCGCGTTGGGTCGGTTTCGTCTCGGCTGTCATGATCGCCATGACTGCCTTCTTCGCATCGTCCTTGCGCTGAGCGAGTTGATGGGTGGCGATCATGCGCACAGTCAGGTTGGAGTGGCCGAGGTCGTCGATCAACTCGGAGGTCTTCGCCTTCGTCCAGTCGCTGCGCGGAGCCGCGGGCTTGCCCTTGCCATCGGGTCCGCGATAAACGATGCGCCAGATACGGCCCCGGTCGCGGTCTCGTCCGGGATGCTTCAGATCGACTTCATAGTGGCCGATGATCTTGTTGTAAAAGTCGGCGACGTACAGAGCGCCGTCGGGTCCGAGCTTGATATCGACGGGACGGAACCAGGGATCGTCGCTCCGGACGAAGTCGGGCTTCTCGACGGCCCAGGGCGACGAGCCGCGCCATTCGAGACGATCGAGGTTGACCCGCGCCGTGACGACGTTGCCGATGAAGATGTTGCCCTGCCACTCCTTCGGGAAATGGTCGGCGGCGTAGTAGGCGATGCCGGCGATTCCCGTCGAGTGATGCTCGTGATTCATCATTTTCGGCCCGTGACCGAGACCGTCATCGGGCTTGCCGAAACTCGGATAATAAGCGCCGCGCAGGAGCTGATAGATCGGCATGGAATGACAGTCGGCCGAGTAGAGGTTGCCGAGCGGATCGAGCGTCAACCCGAAGGGATTGACCTGTCCCCACGTCACCTGTTCGACATGGGAGCCGTCGAGCTTGAAGCGATAGACGTTGCCCGAGTTCATCGTCACCGTCGAGCCATCGCTGCCCTTGACCGTCGAGTCGTTCCGGAACCCGTGACAGGCATAGACCCAGCCGTCGAAACTCCAGGTGAAGGCGCTCGTCATGCCGTGCGTATCGACGTAACCATATTTCTCATAGAGCAGCTTGCGCTCGTCGGCCTTGCCGTCGCCGTCGGTGTCACTCATCTTGTAGATCGCGGGAATGCTGTAGACCAGGGCATCCTTTTCGAGCGGCAACAGCCCAATGGGAATGTTGAGACCATCGGCGAAAGTGGTGATCTTGCGCGCCCGGCCATCGGGTCCGAAGTCGTCGAGGATCTTGACGCTGTCGCGCGCCTTCTTGCCCGGCGGGGCGGCGAAGGGATATTCGAGCGTATCGCTGACCCAGAGCCGGCCGCGCGCGTCGAAGGCGATGTTCAGCGGCTTGGCGATGTCCGGCTCGGCCGCGACGAGTTCGATATCGAAGCCCGGCGGCAGATGGAAGCCCTTCTTTTCCTCGGCGGGAGTGCGCGGACCGGACGAGGCGATGATCTCAATCGGCGGCGGGGGCTGCGGCGTCGCGAACCGCGTCAGGGCCAAGAGCAGGAGGACGATCGGCAGAAGAAGCGCGCGGCGTGGCATCAGGGAAATCTCGCAGGAAGGAGTGATTTGGGATACCCGAGGCGTTCAGGGGCCAATAGCCTGCCCGCCGCGCTCCC
>JBBRIK010001295.1:0-2228 GCA_038221045.1 Gemmatales bacterium | reverse complement strand
GTCGAGGTCGTCGAGGGCGATCCGATGAGGGCCGGTCCGTGGATGGAGGCGGTTTCGTCGTGCGACGGCGTCATTCATCTGGCCGGCGAAAACATCTTCAACAAGCGCTGGAATGCCGCCTTCAAGCAACTTCTGGTCGAGAGCCGTACGCTATCGACCGCGAATGTCGTCCAGGCGATCGCGAGGACTCCGCGCCGTGCCGATGGTTCGCCGAAGGTGCTGGTCAATGCCTCGGCCATCGGCTGGTATGGACCCCACGGCGAGGAAGAGTTGACGGAGGAAAGCCCTCCGGCGAACGACTTCATGGGCGTCCTGTGCGTCGATTGGGAGAAGCAGGCGCGGGAGGCGGAAAAGGCCGGCGTTCGTGTCTGCATGGTGCGTGTGGGGATCGTGCTGGACAAGAAGGGTGGGGCGTTGTCGAAACTGCTGACGCCGTTCAAGCTCTGCCTCGGCGGGCCGGTCGCATCCGGCAGACAGTACATGAGCTGGATTCATCACGCCGACATGATCGGTCTGTTCCTGCTTGGGCTGGATCATCCCGAGGCGAAGGGGCCGTTGAATGGGACGGGGCCGAACCCGGTGACCAGCAAGCAGTTCGGCAAGGCTCTGGGGCGAGCCTTGCATCGCCCGGCGTTCATGTGGACGCCGGGAATCATGTTGCGGGTCATGCTCGGCGAGGTGGCCAACGTCATCGGGACGGGGCAGCGGGTGCTGCCGAAGAAGGCGCTGGCGCTGGGGTATCAGTTCAAGTTCCCGCACATCGATGATGCGCTGGTGGATATCGTCCGCTCGGCGTAGTCGTACTCACCCTTCTGGCATCAAGCAAGGTCTTCGCAGGATGTATCAGCCGGTCGCTGCATCGACCCACCTCTGATGCGGCCAAGCGGCGTGCGCCGATGCGACTGGCGTTTGACTCAAACGCGACCTACACTTGCGCGACGGTCTCTCCCCGCAGTCGAGGGCTATGCGCATGCTCGGCCATGTATACCTCCAGCGCTACAAGGTGCTTCGTCCGCTCGAAGAGGGCGGCATGAGCAAGGTTTACCTCGGCATGCAAAACGACCCGGCGCGCGAGGTGGCCATCAAGGTGCTGCGCGCCGAACTGGCCGTCCAGCCTCGCGTTCGCGAACACTTCCGCCGCGAAGCCTATATCCTGTCGAAGTTTCAGCATCCGCACTCCGTCACTTTCTACGACGCCGACGCCGACGCGAAACAGCCGATCCTCGTCATGGAGTACCTGCGCGGGGTCGATCTGCTGCACTTGCTCGAGCGCCATAAGCGTCTCAGTCCGGAGCGGGTGGGCCGGCTGCTCGGGCAGTTGTGCGCGGTCTTGCAAGCCGCTCACGTTGAGGGCATCGTCCATCGCGATCTGAAGCCGGCCAATATCTTTGTCGTCCACCCGGACACGCCGCAGGAGCAAATCAAGCTGATGGATTACGGGCTGGCGCGGATGTCCGCCATGCTCTACTTCTCTCGCGAAGAGATGACGCATCCCAACCATCCGGCCGCGGCCGGCACGCCGGAGTACATCTCGCCCGAACAGCTGATGGGTCACGACGTCGATCGGCGCGGCGACCTCTACAGCCTCGGCGTCATTCTGTACGAGATGTTGACGGGCCGGCGTCCTTTCGAGGGCGACGTGCAGAGCCTCCTGCTCGCTCACCGCGACGATCCGCCGCCCTCCTTTGCCGCTGCGGGAGCCGACGGTGTTGTGCCTCCCGCGCTCGAACGCCTGGTGATGGACTGCCTGTCCAAATATCGCGAGGAACGGCCCCAGACGGCCGAAGAGATCGCGCATCGTTACGAGGAGGCCCTCGGCAAGAAGATCTACGAACCCGAACGAGCCGCGTCGTCGCCGTCGAGGCCAAGCATCATCCATCGCCCCCAATCGAGCGTTCAGCCGATCGACCGAAACGCCATCGTCCACCATGTGACGGCGACGATGCCGGAAAGCATGGCGATGCTCAAGCTGCGCGGTTTCATTGGCGACCTCGGCGGCGAAATCGTCGAGAGTGTGCCGGGATTGATCCGCGTGCGGCTGGGCCGGCCGGTGAAATCGAGCGGCATCTTCAGTTGGATCGGTGGCCGCGCTCAGAGGCAGGACGCCGGCGTCATCAATATAGATCTTGCGATGGAGAAGCCCGATCCGAGCCAGCCGAGTTGCCTGGCCATCACGATGAAACTCACCTCGCCGGGCGGAGCGTTCAGCGACGACGGGAAAGGCAAAT
>JBBRIK010001294.1:0-2231 GCA_038221045.1 Gemmatales bacterium | reverse complement strand
TCGCCGTCCCCGGTGGCTGAGTCTCTTGCCGCTTGCGGCGTAGCGCTCTTCGGTACCGCTACGCCGCAAGCGGCAAAGACAAATCGCCAGGTGTCTTCCTCAGCGACGCTATAACAACCTCATGTCTGAAAAGTGCGACGTTCTGATCCTCGGCGGCGGCGTCATCGGCCTGACCACGGCCTATTTCCTCAGCCAGACGGGCGTCCGCGTCACCATCCTCGACAAGGGACAATTCGGCCAGGAATCGTCCTGGGCCGGGGCGGGCATCATTCCTCCCGCGCCGTCTCCTGAACACGCCATGCATCCCCTCGATCAGCTCGCCGCCCTCAGTGCCAGGCTCCACCGCGAGATGGCCGTGCATCTCTTCGAGACGACCGGCATCAGCAATGAGTGGACCTGTCGCGGTGGCTGGGAACTCTTCGAGCCACACGAGACAGCCCCCGTCGATCTTTGGCGCGAACAGCGTATTCAGTTCGAGGATGCTGACGCGAAGCTGATCGCCGAACGCGAACCGGCCTTGAAGCCGGCGAATCATCGTGTCTTCTTCATGCCGGCGATGGCCCAGGTTCGCAATCCGCGTCACGTCAAGGCGCTGCTGGCATGGTGTCAGCGCCCCAACGTCACGCTGATTCCGAACTGTCGCGTCCAGGGATTCGAGAAGGAGGGAGAGCGAGTGCTGTCGGTCCGGACGGCCCAGGGGAAGATGTCCGCGAGCAAGTACCTGTTGACGGCGGGAGCGTGGACCGAAGGACTTCTCAAGGAGATCGGCTGCCAGCCAGGCATTCGACCGATTCGCGGACAGATCGCTCTGTTGCAAGCGACGCCGAAGTTGCTCACCCGCGTCGTCGAGGTCGGCAAGCGCTATCTCGTTCCCCGGCTCGATGGTCATGTCCTCGTCGGCTCGACGGAAGAAGACGCCGGCTTCGAGAAACAGACGACCGCGACTGCCATCAGGGGTCTTCTCGATTTTGCCCTGGCGATCGTTCCGGCGCTTGCGGACGCACCTGTGGAACGCTGCTGGGCGGGCCTGAGACCGGGCAGTCCTGACGGCCTGCCGTTTCTCGGCTGCGTGCCGGGCCTCGCCAATCTTTTCATCGCGGCTGGTCATCATCGGGCAGGCATCCAACTGTCAGCCGGGACCGGACTGGTCATGAGGGAGCTACTGCTGGGACAGCCGGCGACGATTCCGCTGGACGCCTTTCGCCTCGATCGCGGCACTCGCTGAAGACACACTTACTCGCCGGGTTTTGGAATCTCGAGACGACAGCAGCCGAGGTCGAAGTGTTCCGTATCGGCACCATCGTCCTGCAGCGCGCCGGGGGGCAGCGAATAGACGACGTGCCGGCCCTCCTTGCGATTGCACACGAGTTCGGCGTCGAGAAGGACGTTGAGATGATGCGAGGCGTTGACCACGGCGATGCCCAAACCGGCGGCTACTTCGCCGACGTTGCGCGGCCCCTCCCGCAACAGACGGATGATGCGCAGCCGATCCGGCGCGGCGAGAGCGCCGAGTTTCTTCGAGCAGACGCCGGGTTCGAGATTGTCTTTCATCGCGACGTTTCGCAAGAGTTTGGCCGTGATCTGACACGCTCCTCGATCAGCATACTGCACGCCGGCGCTTGACGGCAATTATTCCTTCCCACTCGCTTCGAGGCAGACCATGTCCTCTTCTCCCCTGCTGGCGTCCCCGGTCATCGATCCGACACCGATCTTCGAGTTGTATCGCGGCAACTTCGCGACGGAATTGTTGACGGCAGCCGTCGCTCATTTCGACATCTTCGGTCGTCTCGCTGCCGGTGCACCTTCCGTCGAGGAATTGCGGCGCGAGCTGGACCTCGAGGCACGTCCCGCCAACGTCCTGTTCACCGCCCTCAAAGCGATGGGGCTGATCGTCGAGGAGGAGGGCCGCCTGTCGGCGACGCCGCTGGCCGCTTCTCTCGCTCCCGATTCGCCCTTCGACGTCGGCGGCTACATCACTCTCGCCGCCGACAGTCCCGGCGTCAAGGAGATGGTAAATCGACTGAGGAGCAATCGCCCTGCCGGCACCGAGGACAAGCAGGAAGGAGCCGCGTTTATCTTCCGCGAGGGACTCGACTCGGCGATGGAGTCCGAGGCGTCGGCGCGGCGGCTGACTCTCGCGCTCGCCGGTCGTGCGCGCAACGTCGCGCCGGTCCTGGCTGACCGTTTGCCGCTGAGTGGATCGCGTTTGCTCCTCGACGTAGGAGGCGGCA
>JBBRIK010001293.1:0-2232 GCA_038221045.1 Gemmatales bacterium | reverse complement strand
TCTTCAAGGATGTCGGCGACGAGGCCGGCATCTTCCCCCACATAACAGGCATCCGCGGCCACGCCGCCGCCTGGGGCGACGTGGACGGCGACGGCTGGCCCGACCTCTTCGTGGGCACGTTCTACAACGCGGGTTCCAAGGCCAGCGTCTTCCTACGCAACGACAAGGGGAAGTTCCGGCTCGACAAGCAGGAACACCTACGCACCTCGGGCATCGCCAGCGGGGCCTTGTTCGTGGACTTGACCAACAAAGGCCGGCTCGACCTCTACGTCTCGAACTGCGCACACGGCAAGGAGGGCGTTCTGGCAGCGCCGAGCCTGCTCTTTCGCAATGACGGCGACGGCAAGTTCACCGACGTCTCGAAGGCGAGCGGCGCCTGTCCTCCGGGCTACTCGGGGCGGGGCCTGGCTGCCCTGGACTTCGACGGCGACGGCTTGCTCGACCTGTTGACCTGCGAACAATACTACTCCCCGAAGGTGAAGACCGGACCCGTCCTGTATCGCAACAAGGGGAACCTCCGTTTCGAGAATATGGCCGAGGCGGCCGGCCTGCCGGTCGGCCTGGGGGGGTTGGGTGTTGCCGTGGCCGACGTCAACAACGATGGCTGGCCCGACATCTTCCTGACCAACGGGGCGGGCGAGCACCGCCTGCTGCTCAACGACGGCATGGGGAAGTTTCGCGAGGCGCCGCGGTCGCGTGAAGTGTTCCGCTGGAAGGTTGCCAGCAAGGATGACACACCCGCGGGCGTCTGCATCGCCGACGTCAATCGGGACGGCCTCCCTGACATCGTCATTGGCCATCACTTCAAGAGTCCCTGGACGACGCCCGCCCCCATCCGTCTCTACCTGAACCGCGGCATCAAGGATGGCGTGCCGGCGTTCGAGGACGTCACCGAGGCGGCGGGCCTGAAGCCGTTGGCGATGAAGGCCCCGCACGTCGAGATCCAGGACTTCGACAACGACGGCTGGCCCGACATCTACGTCAGCATCGTCAAGTTTCAGGACGGCAAACCTTGCCCGGTGATCTACAAGAACCTCGGAGTCAAGGACGGCATTCCCCGCTTCCGTGAGGACGCCTGGGCCGTCAACGACTTCCCGACCGCGGAAGACCGGGCGACCAAACGTTCCGGCCCGCTGTTCGACAAGGTCCTCAAGGAGAAGAAGATCATCTACATGGCCGCCGGCCCGTCGTGCGACTTCGATCGCGACGGCAGGCTCGATCTCTTCCTGGCCAACTGGTGGATCGAGTCGCGGTCGCTGTTGCTGCGGAACGAGACGCCGGGCGGCAACTGGCTCGACGTCCGCGTCGAAGGCAAGGAGGGCGTCAATCGCATGGGGATCGGCAGCAGGGTGAACGTCTACCCGGCCGGCAAGTTGGGGCAAGCGGCCGCACTGCTGGGTTCGCGGGAAATCAGCATTGGATACGGCTACTGCTCGGGTCAAGAAGCGGTCGCCCACTTCGGCCTTGGCAAAGAAGTAGCAATGGACATCGAGGTCATCCTTCCTCACGGCAAGGGGAAGGTGGTGGAAAAGAACGTCAAGGCGAACCAGCGCCTGACCGTGAAGCGGTGAGACCTGAGCGGCGGCAGTTTTTGATTGACTGTATAGAGTGCTCAAGCGCGATTCACTCCCCGATCAGCGGTGGAGGCGGACGGATGGACGGCCTGAATCCGAGTGGATTGTTCGCTCTCTCTTACGACGTGCTGCCCGAGTTGCGCGAACAACGGGACCAGTACTATCGATTCTGGTACGCAATCGGTGCTATGGCGATCTCTGGATGGTTCCTGGTCTACCTCTTTCACCGCACGCGACCGCTCGCGGCGCGGACCCTGGTTCCCACAAGGGTTATCGCAGGGGTCGTTGGTTAATGGTTGTGGTGTGGCGTTTGCGTGACAGAGCCGCCACTGCATAAGCCGACGACGCCAGACCACGAGGAGGGTATGGTTCCGAGTCGTCTCAAGCGGTGATGCGATGTGGAGCGTGGAGCAGGCAGAAAACACGGAGAGGCGCGCACCTCGGACGGAAATGCAGTGGCTGATTTCCGGAGGACTTGTGCGCAAGCCCGAGCCGGGGCTGCGTAGGTTTGATAGAGGAGACGTGCGACGAGCCGTCCGAACTGCTTCTCCACTCGCGCCGCTCTCCCATCAACTTTCGCCCCTCGGAGTTCACTATGAGGAACCTCTTCGCAGCCCTTACCTTGGCGGTCGGACTATTCGTCACGACCGGCTCGGCC
>JBBRIK010001292.1:0-2237 GCA_038221045.1 Gemmatales bacterium | reverse complement strand
GGCCCGACGGCTGTCGAGTACGCGGTGATGCTGGCCCTGATCGTTGTCGTCTGCATCGCAGCGATCAGCGCCCTCGGCTCCAACGCCAGCAACACCTTCTCCTACGTCGGCACCAAGGTCAGCACGACCTCGAGCTGAACCCGGCTGCCCGGCTGGACGTGGATTCATCTAGCGAGCCGCGGGCCCCGAGGTCTCGCGGCTCGCTTCGTGACAGGGCCGCTCGAACGGGCTGGAACCAAAACGGTGGACCTCCAGCAACCGATAGCAGCCAGGACAGGATCGATCCCCTCGGTATGAGGATGCAACGCTCCCATGACGCACATTCTGAATCACTGGCCCCTGACTCTGGTCTGCGTGGCAATGATCGTGGCGGCCGCCATCGACGGCTGGAAGCTCAAGGTGCCCAACTGGCTGACCTTCCCGCTCGTTCTCAGCGGCTGGCTGCTCGGCCTGCTCAACAACTTCGATCTCCTCCGCGACTCCGGATTCGCGGGAGGCATCGGCGCGGCCCTGGCGGGAACGGCCATGGGCTTCATTCTGCTGTTCCCCATACTCGCCATCGGCGGCATGGGTGAAGGCGACGTCAAGATGCAGATGGGCTTCGGCTCCTGGGTCGGTGCCTACTACGGAATGGAAGGCGGAGCCGCCCTGTGGATCATCTGGTGGGCCTTCGCCATCGCCGTCATCGTCGGTGGAGTCCTTGGCGCGATCATGATTCTGTGGCGCGGCAACTACAAGCAGAACCTGGCCAACGTGCGCGAGATCCTCGGCGACCTCTCGACCAAGAGCGTCGAGGAGTCGGCGGAGAACGCCCGCAAACGCAAGCCGCGCATGCACCTGCTGCCCTACGGCATCCCGCTCTGTATGGGATTCGTGGGACATCTGGTGAGCCTGTACGGCTTCTGATCGCCCCGTTTTTCGCCGGGCTGCCTTGCCTCTCTTCACCAGAGTCTCAGGCCGGCCCGAGCAACCGACAAACCTGGTACGTTCGCTACAACCGCAATAACTGAAGTTCCCGTCCCGCGCGGTCGAAATAAAAGGTGTCCGGCGAAGTGCGTTGCAGCCGCCGACCTCCACGACCGCGATGGGACAAATGGGAAGACGAGCAATCGCCGGCCCAGTCCCGCAACGTGGAGAATGCAAGCGATGAAACCCAAGACGATGATTCTCATGATCGTCGCCGTCGGCTGTGGCCTGGCGGCGAGTTACATGACCAGCAAACTGCTCGCCGACCGCAAGACCGCCCCGCCGGATGAGCGCGTGGACATCCTGGTCGCCAAGACCAAGGTGCCTCGCTTCACCCTCCTGAAGGACCCCGAGAAGTTCTTCGAGATCAAAAAGCGCGACAAGGCGGACCTGCCCGCGGCCGGCTATTTCTCCGATGCCAAGGAACTCAAGGACAAGCGCGTCAACCGCGAACTGCGTCCCGGCTCCGAGATTGTCCCCGAGGACGTTCAGGACCACCTGAACACGTTTCTGCCCGTTCCTGACGGATACGGTTCGATGGGCGTCAAGGTGACGCAGGCGTCGGCGGTGAGCTACTTCGTCGCCCCCGGCGACAAGGTCGATATCCTGCTGACGACGCGCGGCGACCAGGCCAGCGCCTCGACGATCCTGCGCGAGGTTCTCGTTCTGGCCGTGGCCGACAAGATCGTGCGCGAAGAAGGAAGCGGCCAGCCGACGGGCGTTATTCCGGCCCAGACGGTGACGATCGCCGTCAAGCCTGACGACTCCAAGCTGGTGCGTCTGGCCGAGAACGTGGGCGAACTGAGCCTGGTGCTGCTCAAGGACGGCGACAAGACGGAGTGGAAGAGCAACCGGATCATCACTCTCAAAGACCTGGAACGCGCCGGACGGGCCACGAGCTTCGTCAACACGCCGACGGAAGTCACGCCGCCGGCCGCGCCGACGACGACCGCCTTCGGGCTGCCGCTCGAGATCCTCAAAAAGCAGGAACCCAAGGAAGAGCCGGAAGTGAAGATCGAACCGATCAAGCCGAAATGGGAAGTGACCATCGAGTATGGCAACGCTCCGTCGCTGAAGATTCCTTACTACGAGAAGGACGGATCGCTGACCCGTGAGGGCGGCGAACCCGCTCCGAAGAAGCCCTAGACGAACTGAAACTGCCCGAGCCGTAGCGAGCCGCGACCGCAAGGGAGCGGCTTTTTCAAGCCGAGCCGTCACGAGCCGCGACCGCAAGGGAACGGCTATTTCGAGAAATCCCATGCGGTCGTGGG
>JBBRIK010001291.1:0-2241 GCA_038221045.1 Gemmatales bacterium | reverse complement strand
GTCTGTCACCATCTGTCGCGTTCCGTGCCGGAGGACGTGGCTTTCGCCGAGAGCCGGATTCGACCGGAGACGATCGCGGCGGAGGACATCCTGCACGATCGCGGGGTCCTCAGTATGCTCAGCTCCGACTCGCAGGCGATGGGCCGTATCGGCGAGGTCATCATCCGCACCTGGCAGACGGCCCACAAAATGAAGGTGCAGTTTGGAGCACTGCCGCAGGACAGCACCCGCAATGACAATTTCCGGGCGAAGCGCTATGTCGCCAAGTACACGATCTGCCCTGCGCTGACGCACGGAATCAGCACGCACGTCGGCAGCATCGAGCCGGGCAAGTTCGCCGATCTCGTGTTGTGGAAGCCGGCCTTCTTCGGCGTCAAGCCGGAACTCGTCCTCAAAGGCGGGATGATCGCCTATGCACAGATGGGCGACGCCAACGCCAGCATTCCGACACCGCAACCGGTCTTCATGCGGCCCATGTTCGCGAGTTTCGGCCGGGCCGCGATTCTGTCGAGTCTGACGTTCGTCTCGAAGGCGTCTCTCGAAGCGGGCATCGTCGAGCGCTATGGACTACAGCGGCCCGCAATCGCGGTCGAACGCTGCCGCACGGTAGGCAAGAAGGACCTGCCGCTCAACGACGCGACCCCTGAGATTCGCGTCGATCCCGACACCTATCGCGTCTGGGCCGACGGCGAACTGCTCACCTGCGAACCGGCGAAGGTGCTGCCGATGGCGCAGCGCTATTTCCTCTTTTGATCGCCGCCTTGACGGGCCTCCATTACCGCGTTGTAATAGAGGGATGAGGTGAGCAATGGTTACATATGAAGAACTGCTGAATCGAAATCTGATGTGGGGATTCAAGGAGGGGAGCATGCACTTCGAGAAGGAAAGTTCTGTTCACAAAGCAATGGAACGGATTACCAAGCGGCTTGATCAGCTTGGGATCCACTATGCCATCGTTGGCGGTATGGCACTCTTCTTTCACGGGGTGCGGCGCTTTACCGAGGACGTTGATATTTTGGTCACACGAGAAGGGTTAGAGGAAATTCATCGTCGTCTGGAAGGTCTTGGGTATCTTCCGCCCTTCAAGGGAAGCAAGCACCTTCGCGACACGGATGGTGGAGTTCGGATCGAGTTCCTCATCGCGGGCGATTTCCCTGGGGACGGGTTGCCCAAGCCCATCGCCTTTCCGGACCCCAGTAGTGCAGCCGTCGAAATCGAAGGAATGCGTTTCATCTCTCTCCCTCATCTGATCGAGTTGAAACTCGCCTCGGGAATGACGAATCTTAAACGAGGTCAAGATCTGGTTGACGTACAGCGGACAATCGAAACCCTCGGATTGTCAGAAGACTTTGCCTCACAACTTCATCCCTTCGTACAAGAGAAGTACAGGGAAGTCTGGGAGATCGCAACGATGCCAACTCCGGGAAGTCCAGACGCCGAATGAACCTGTCTCTCCTGCAACTCGGCGACTCCGCTTTACCCATCGGCGGCTACTGTCACTCCTGGGGACTGGAGGCCGCGATTGATCGCGGCCTCGTCCGCGACCCTCCCGGACTCGAACGCTGGACGCGCTCCTGGCTTCGGCATGTCCTCGCTCCCGCCGAGGGCGTCATTGTCGCTGCCGTCTGCCGGGCGGTCCTGCAGGAGGATTGGCCAACGGTCCTTCGGGCGGACGGTCTGCTGCGAGTCAGTCTGACCCCTCCAACGCTGCGGCACGCCAGTCGCGACATGGGCGAGCAACTGCTGGTGCTAGCGTCGGTTTGGCCCTGGGCGGCGAAGGGAATCGCCGCGCTTCGCGCGTTGCCCCCGCCGCGCGAGTGGCACCATGCGGTGGTCTTCGCTACACTGGCCGCGATGGCTGAAGCCTCTCCGCAAGATGCCCTGCGCGTTTACCTGCATCAGGCCGCCCTGGGAGTCATCGGCGCCGGTGTCAGGGCTATTCCGATCGGACACACCCACGGCCAGCAACTCTGCGCCCGCTTGCATCCCGAACTGAATGAGCTGGCTCAACAGTTTGCCGATCACGACCTGGATTCCGCCGGTAGTTTCTGTCCTGCCTACGAGGTCCTCTGCGATGCACAATCTCGACTCTATACACGACTGTTCCGCTCCTGAACGCAGGCAGCGGCGTCACTTCGGGCCATTCTTCCACGGCGACCACAGCCACGACCACATGCACGGCGGCGGCGCGACTTACAGCGGCCCCAAACGCCGTGTCTTCACCCTCGGGATCGGCGGCCC
>JBBRIK010001290.1:0-2242 GCA_038221045.1 Gemmatales bacterium | reverse complement strand
CGAAGGCTGCGCTGGAGGCGCTGGTGACGCTTGTCGACGGAGACTTTCAGGATGGACCATAGAACGCATCGCGCTAGCCAACGCATCGAAGGGAGAGCCGCCGCCCCCGGAATCGCGTTGGCTCCTCTCGTGCGTCTCGCTCCTGCGAAGTATGATGCCCGTCAACACCGGTCTGCAGCGGAGGAGCATCTGGCCCTCGTCGATGCACTTGCCGCCTCCCAAGCGGATCTCAGCGTGCTGGCGCGCGACGCAGGGGATGCCGAGGCGGAAGCCATTCTCTCCTTCCAGATTGCGCTCCTCGAAGACGACAGCCTTGCAGCCCCGGCGTTTGCACGGATCGCGGACGGCGAAGCGGCCAATCGAGCGTGGAGCGCTGCGATTGATCCAGAAATCGCATCTTACGATACGGCCGAAGATCCTTATTTCCGTGCCCGCGGTTCCGATTTACGCGACCTGCGGGATCGCGTGCAGAGACATCTGGCGGGCGAAGCTGATCAGATTGTGCCCGCCGGCGTTATCGTTGCGGCCGATGATATGCCTCCTTCCACCTTCCTGGCCACCGATTGGCGTGATGGCGGCCTGGTGTTGCGTCGGGGAAGTTCCAGTAGCCATGTCGCCATTCTCGCCAAATCGCGCGGTGTCCCAATGATCGTGGGAGTAGACGTCGATCATCTGGAAGACGCCGCGGACGCATTGCTCGATGGGGAGGCCGGGCTTCTCATCGTCGATCCCGACGCCGATACGCGAGCCGACTATTGTCAGCGCCGCGTCGAGCAATCGGAGGCGCGGCAAGCCATGGGCTCATTGCGTGGTCCCGTGCGCACCGCCGCCGGCGAATTGGTTCAGGTAATGATCAATGTCACCGGGCTTGCCGAACTCAAGGATATGGATCCTGAAGATGTTGACGGGATCGGCCTGATGCGGACCGAGTTTCTGTTTCACGGACGGGAGAAACTTCCGACCGAAGAGGAGCAATTTCGGATCTACAAGCGGATGCTGGAATGGGCCAAGGGCAAGCCTGTGACCATCCGCACCCTCGACGCGGGAGGCGACAAGCCCATCGCCGGCTTGACCCAGCCGAACGACATGAATCCATTTCTCGGCGTTCGTGGCGTGCGGCTGTCGTTGCGACATCCGGAGGTCTTTCGTGCGCAATTGCGCGCGCTGGCCCGTGCCGCCGTCGCGGGGAACCTCAAGGTGATGATTCCAATGGTTACAGTGCCGGAGGAACTCGACCGCTGCAGGGCGCTTTTCGAGCAGGCCTGTGACGCGCTGGTTCGCGAGGGCCTGGAGGCGAAGATGCCGCCGCTAGGCATGATGGTCGAGGTGCCGGCAGCTGCGCTTACCATCGAAGACTTCAACGCCGACTTCTTTTCGATTGGCAGCAACGATCTCATCCAGTACGTGGCGGCCGCAAGCCGCGACGAGCCGCAGCTCGCCGATCTGACGCGTCCTTCGCGCGCCGTCTTCAATCTGATTAGACATGTCGTGGATCATGCCGATTGCGCCGGCCGCGAAACCAGCCTCTGCGGCGATCTGGCCGGCGATCCCGGGCAAGTCGCGGCGCTTCTCGATCAGGGTTTGCGCATCTTTTCGGTAGCGCCCGGCGCGCTGGGGCCCGTTAAGGCCGCGATCGCCCGTTATTCGGGCCGCGCCGCATGAGCACGCAAGCTACCCCGGAAGGTTCGCAGGATCTGATCGCGGCCTACAAGACGGTCCTTCGCGATGTGCTCGATCGGCGGCCGTCCGGCATGCGCCAGCGTCTGGCCGAAGCGCTCGGCAAGAACCGCAGCTTCATCACGCAGAATGCCAACCCGTCGTATCAGACGCCGAACCCGGCCCAGCACGTCCATCCCATCATGTTGATTTGCCACTATTCGGCGCAGGAAAGGGACCGGATACATGAAGCCAATCATCGGTCACACCCGCGGCGCCTGCTTCTTGTCAAAGAGCGGGAGCGGAGTCGACGGTTAACACTCATGCTGCCCGATCTCGGAAGCGAGCAGAAGAACCACAAGCTGGACACGCTGCTCAGCGAGTTTGCGGAAAAGGTTGCAAGGCTGATCGAAGATACTTGACACCGAAGCAACCACACGGCGGAGAGGCCGAAATGAAGAAGCTGATCAACGGCGTCGAGGATGTGGTGCGCGAGAGTCTTGCCGGATTCTGCGCAGCGCACGCCGACATCGTGCGCATGGGCGAGCATGCGCCCTTTGTGCAGCGTCGAAATCTGAAGCCGGGC
>JBBRIK010001289.1:0-2244 GCA_038221045.1 Gemmatales bacterium | reverse complement strand
TTCCCTTGTCCGGGGCCCCTGTTTCCCACATGTACGTTGTTGGGTACTCCTGGTTTCCCCAGGTGGCGCGGGCGCGCCAGCCGCCGGTTTCCCCGCCTCCCCCCGGGTGGCAACCCCCCCCGGCCCGCCAACCCAACACAGACCCTTACCCTTGTGGAGTGAACCGATCTCCGAACAGTTTGTCGTCGTGGCTGCGCTGCTGGAGGTACTCCTGCTTGGCGGCGAGCAGGCGCGAGCCCAGTTCCTCCATGCGCCGCGAGAAGTCATCCGTGTCGGCGGACTCGGCCCACAGGTCGGCGACGACGTCCTGGAATTCGCGTTCCTCATCGAGATTGCCCAGGATCATGTCGATTTCGCCGATGACCAGCTCAAACAGGTTCAACTTCGCTTCGAGCAGATGCAGGACGGCGGACTCGACCGTGTCCCTGGCCACGAGGTTGAAGACGTAGACGTCGTGGCTCTGGCCGATGCGGCTGAGCCGGCCGATACGCTGCTCGATCTTCATCGGGTTCCAGGGCAGATCGAAGTTGCAGACCGCGTGCGCGAACTGCAGGTTGCGTCCCTCGCTGCCGGCTTCCGTGGCCAGGAGCAGGCCGGCGGGACCACGAAAGCGATTGACGGCCTGCTCCTTCTCCATGCGCGACAGCCCGCCGTGGAAGACGGCCACGTCATGTCCCGCGCTTGCCAGCCGTCGTTGCAGCATCTCCTGCGTCGCCCGAAACTGCGTGAACAGGACCATCTTGTCGGGATACTCGCGCAGCAATTCCAGAAGCCTATCCGTCTTGGAACTGCTCGACTGCTGTCTTGCCTTCTCCGCCAGCTCCGCGAGTGTCTGGCTCACCTCGGCCGGAAGGCCGCTGCCTTCCGCCATGTTCTGGAGAGTGGAGGCCGCCGCCTGACTGGAGCTGCCCAGCGCCATCTGCAGCGCGATCAGGGCCATGCGCGACAGCTTGCCCTTGCCGCCCGCCGATGCCAGGTGTTGTCGTACCAGGGACGTGACGGCGTCGTACAGTTCGCGCTCCTCCGTCGTGAGCGGCACGCGCTCGGTGCGAGCCCAGCGGCGCGTGAACTGTAAGCCAACGGTGCTGCGGCGATTGCGGACCATGACCTCGCCGAGCAGCGAATGCAGCTCATCGACGTTGCGCGGCGTCAGCTTGTCCTTGCGATCGACGAAGTGTTTCTGAAACTGGCGTGCGGTACTCAGCAGTCCTGGCTCCAGCAAGGTCACGAGGTTGAACAGCTCCTCCAGATTGTTTTGCACGGGAGTGGCGGTCAGCAGCAAGATGTACTGCTTCTGCAGCTCGCTGGCGAAACGCCACAACTGCGTAGTCCGGTTGCGAAAGTGATGAGCCTCGTCGATGATGACCATGTCCCACTTGCGGCTGAGGATGGCGGAGCGGTGTGGCTCGCGCTTGGCCGTGTGGAACGAGGCGATGACGCGATCGAACTCCGACCACGCCGCGCTGCCGCGTTTCTGGAAAATGGGATCGTCGTGGCTGATCAACTCCAGGGAGAACTTACGCCGCATCTCTCCCTGCCACTGCTCGATGAGCGAGGGCGGAGTTAGCACCAGCACCGAGCGAACCAGACCGCGCAGACAAAGCTCGTCGAGGATGAGGCCGGCCTCGATGGTCTTGCCCAGGCCGACCTCGTCGCACAGCAGGGCGCGCGAGCGGAACCGGCGCAGGACCGTCTTGGCCGTGCGGACCTGATGTTCGAGCAGTTCCATCTCGCGGACGAGCGGCAAGCAGATGAGCTGATCGAAGCCGGCATGGGTGGCGAGTCGTGCCGCCCGCAGGGCCAGGTCGAACTCCTCGCGCGTCGCCAGCCTGCGAACCTTGCTCCGAACGAGTTCCCTGTCGGCCGGGTCGAGAAGGATGGGAATGGCGTGTTCGGTCGTCAGCTCCTTGCTTTCCGCGGGAGCCATCGGCTCGGCCAGGAGACGAAATCGTCCTGGACTGCGGTACTCCAGCCACAGCGCGGCGGCCTGATCGAGGACAGACCGCACGGCATCCGGGACGATGAGGGAGCGGCCACCAACGTCAAGCGTGCCCGCAAGAGTCCGGCCGTGTTCGTCTTCGAGAGTAGTGAGGGAAGCTCCCAGGCCGGAAAGGGCGTCCGGAAGCAGAAGGCGGCCGCCGTCGCTGGTGACCTCGAATCGGTCGCCCGGCTCCTGGCTGCTCTCGTTGGGGATCGCCCCGGAAGAGAAAACGCCCGCCATGTCGTCCTCCCATCCGCCGCGTG
>JBBRIK010001288.1:0-2247 GCA_038221045.1 Gemmatales bacterium | reverse complement strand
TGTCGCTGGGAATGCTCTGGTAGATGAAGAGCGGCTTGACCTCGGTCAGCGAACGCGGATCCTCGGCGAGGAACGGACTGCTGACCGGCGAGGCAAACTCGCTAAAACTGTCGTTGTTATCGCTATGGAAACCCTTGCCGCAACGGCGCGTGAAGGAGTCCTTGCAATGCCCCCAGCCCTCCGTGAAGAAGTTGCCTTTCGGCCCCGCGGCGGGTGTTACCGCGCCGTTGGAGTACAGATCGCCGCCTGGCACGCTGCCAAGGGGCGGAGGAGGAATCGCTCCGGCTCCGGAGGGGGGCAGCACGCCGTCCGGCGCCTGGCCGCGAAACACGGGGGACGCGGGGGAATAGCTGACCTGCGCAGTCTCCACATCGACGGGAGCGCTGAGCTTGACCACCGGCTGCTGCGAGACGGCCGGAGGGCGTGAGGTGACGGCAATCGGACGGCCGAGCGTCGCGGCCGGGGGCAGCGAGGACGCGATTACTTCGCGAGCGCGGGCCACGGCGGGGGGCGCGCTCGTCGGACGCCAATCGAAATCGTCGGCCTGAACAGCCGTCAGTCCCATGCACAGTCCCAGCGTCAGGCTGAGACCGGCGGTCGAGCGGACTCTCATGAGTTTGCCTCGTTTCCCTGGCTGTGCGACTCGATGAATGCTGCCGTCTCCAAAAGAGCGGCGTTCATACACCCGAGCCGCTCGCGCTTCAAGCCCTCTTCACCGCTTGCGCCGTGGCGGTCAATTAATAGCGGAACTCCAGCCCCACCGTCACCCCATGCGTCCAGAAGTCGGAACTCTTGAACGCGAAGGCCGGACGCCCCGCGCCAGCCAGCACGGGATCGATCTGCTCGGTGGCGCGAACCACGTCACTCCAGTAGAGGAAGTTGTAGCCGACGTTGGCGCGCAGATAGTCGGTGAACTGATAGCCGACCTTGACGCCGACCTCCGGCACAACGCTGAAGTGATCGCGGTGAAACTGGTTGATGTTCGTCGAACTGGTAAAGATGCCGCCTGAAGTCGGAATGCCGTTCACGCTCCCGCCGCCGCTGATCTCCACCTTCTGGTTGGTGCTGCCCAGCGCCACCTTCGTCGTCGCGCCGAACGACCACCGCCCACTGCGCCATTCGCCCTCCGCTCCCACTTGGCCGCCATAGAAGCGGTTCCGCGTGGCGAAACTATCACGGGCGTTCTGGGTAATCGGCAATGCCCCGGTCGTGAAGGTGCGGTTGGCGGCAAGATCGAAGCTGTCATCCAGGCCAAGAGCGCGGAATCCGGCGAGCAGGTCCAGATGCGCACACGGTCCGGTCAGCCAGTTCGAGCGGATATTCGCCTCCGCTCCCCACAGGCGATTCGTCAGCGACGCCATCACGCCGCCCCTCGTTCGGCCGTCGCCGCCCAGAACGGCGGAACTGGACGCGCCGTTCGCGCCGATGAAGGGAATGGCCAGCACGGTCGAGCCATCCGAAGCCGCCGCGAAGTTCGTCGATTGCTGGGACAGGAAGAAGTAGCTGCCTTCCAGCCCGATCGCGTGATCGCGATCGAACCAGAGGGTAAAGCGCTCGCGCGTTCCCGAATGCCAGCCCGTATCGTCGGAGCCGCCGCCGAATAACACCTGCGACGTGGGTACCACCAGCGCCCCCAGAGCGAACGGAGGAGGAGCAGCCAGTCCCGTCGTCACCAGCGGCGGCGTGCGTTCGCCGCGCATGTGCCAGAACAGGTATTCCGTCTCGAAGGTGAGGAAGTTGTTGAACTGGTGCGTGACGCCATCGCCGACGCCGTAGCGGTCCGGATTGATCCCGCCAGGCGTCATGATCCCGCCGTCGAAACCCATCGAGCCTTCGACGCCGAGCGAGGGCGGGACCATCGGGTAGTCAGACGGATTGAACGCTGGTGTGGGCTTTGGGGCCGGGGCTGTCTCGGCGGCCTGGGCGCGGACAAGGGGCCGGGGGGAGGTCTGGAACGCCACCCGCTGCACGGCGAAATCCGCCGGGCGGGGGCGTTCCAGCGAGACGGCGACAGGGCGGCTCTCCGGGACCATCGGCGAGGCGCTGCCCGCGATCACGGGGCGCTCAATCGACGCCGCCCTTCCTGGCGGCGGAGAGGGAATCGCCGTCTGCTGTCCTCCCGAGCGAGCGATGACGTCGCTCGATGGCGTGGCGGCTATGGGTTCCAGCCCGGCCGCCTGTGCCGACACAGCCAGCAGGCTGGCCGTGAGACCCAGACATTTCCTCCAGATGCCGAGCATGGGTATC
>JBBRIK010001287.1:0-2251 GCA_038221045.1 Gemmatales bacterium | reverse complement strand
CAACCCGTTGCCGATGCTGACACGCGACGTTCCCGTGCAGCCGAGCCTGACCGAGGCCGCCTCGTATCTGAGTTATTTCGCCGTCGTCTTCGTGGCTGTGCGCTGGTGGAGGATGACGGAACGTCGGCGCGGGCAGCGCTTCAGTTTGCAGCCGATCCTGGCAGCGGGATTCTGGGCGCTCTTGCTTTTGCTGGTGTGGAAGGACCTCGGGCATGGAGCCGTCGCCCTGGTGCTGACCTCGGGCATCGTCCAACTGGTCAGCCCCTGGGAACCGCCGCCGCCGCCGGCCGTTCGCCGCCTGCGGTTGCGTTACGCCTGAGCGAAGGAGAAGTCCCGTGAGCCAAGATCCATCGGGGGCGCTGCGGCTGTCCCTGGCCGTCGCTCTGTTCGTCCTGCTGCCCGGCCTGCTCCGCGCGGAAGGGATCCCTCTGTTGTCGGAGGAGTTGTCCGGTCATGGACAGACCGAGTCGGACGCCCGCCAGGACGCCCTGAGCCAGGCGCGTGAGCATGTGGTGGCGCTGTTGAAGGAACGCCGGCCGGGACTGCGCTGGGAACCGTCCGAGGCGTATCTGCGCGATACGGGCCTGACTCGGGTACTCGCTCATGTTCCCGATCAGCCCTCGGAACGCCTTGGGCCGCACCATTTGGTCACACTTCGCGTCGATGTGGGCGACGTCGATCTTCGCAAGATGCTGCAACAGGATCGTCTGCAACAGCGGCATCTTCTCGCGGCGAAAGTGCTGCTCGCCCTGGTGGCGCTGTTCGTGGTCCTGGCGGCGTTCTTCCGTCTGGAGGACCTGACGCGCGGTTACTACACCAGACCATTGCAGGGAGCGCTGGCGATTTGTGTCGTCGTCATTGCGACGGGATTGTGGTTAATTCTTTAACCGCTTGCGGCGTAGCGGGGAGGTATCCATGCCTTCGGAAAGTGATCGCCTGCTCATCCAGCAGATTCGCCAGGGCGATTCCCAGGCCTGGGAGCATCTGATCGCGCGCTACGAGGGCCGTCTGCTGGCCTTTGTCGAACGGCGTCTGCACAACCGGGCCGCCAGTGAGGACATCGTGCAGGAGACCTTCATCGGCTTCCTCAACAGCCTGCCGAACTTCGACGACAAACGCGAACTGCAAACGTATTTGTTCACGATCGCGTCCCACAAATACACCGATCACCTTCGCCGTCAGGGCCGGCATCCCCTGCACACGGTCTCGGACAATCCCAACGACATTTTGCACCGGCAGTTGGACTCCAATCCGGGAGCGTCGAGCGTCGCGCGCGGTCAGGAGAAACGCGAACTGGAGGAGCAAGCCATCACGCGCGGGTTCGCCCAGTTGCTTGCGCAATGGCGCGAGAAGGGCGACTGGAATCGCGTGAAGGTACTGGAGTTGCTCTGGGTCAAGGGATGGGCCAACCGCGACGTGGCTGCCTTCCTCGGGATCAACGAACAGCAGGTCGCCAACTATCGCTTTGCCGCCGTCAAGAAGCTCGGCGAACACATTCGCAACGCCGGTCTATCCGTCGAGGTGTTTCCCGAGTTGTACGATGCAGACGAGTCCGTCTGACGACCGCCCAATCAGGCCATCGCCTGACGCCGGGCCAGGAACGTCGCCAAAAACTCGTCGAAAGCCTGATCCGTCCTGGCGACGGCGTAGTCGATGCGCGCCCCCTGACAGCCGGCCCGGAGGAGACTGAGGAAACGGCCCATCTCGTCGAGATACGCCTGGCGAAACGCTTCCGGATCGCTGGTCACCTCACGCCCGCTCTCCATGTCCTCAATTCGCGTCACGTCGTCGAAGGGGAAATCGACCTCGGCGGGGTCCAGCACCTGGATGACGAGTACCTCGTGTTTGTGGTGGCGGAAATGCTTCAGTGCGCCGATCAGTTTCTCGCCGTCCTCGAACAGGTCCGAGAGGATGACGACCAGCGACCGGCGATTGAGCGACTCGGCGAGACGATGGAACGTGTCGGCCAACTGCGATTCGCCACCTGCCTCCGTCTTCTCGAGGGCCTCCATGATGCCGCGCAGATGCCCCGGCCCCTGACGCGGCGGGAAGCGGTCGCGGACCGCCTTGTCGAAGGTGATCAAGCCGGCGGCGTCGTGCTGATGGGCGACGAGATAGGCAAGCGTTGCGGTGAGGAACGAGGCATACTGCAGTTTCGTGAGTCGAGCCTGGTCGGACTTGTAACCCATCGAGGCGGAGCGATCGAGGATCAGGTTGCAGCGCAGGCTGGTCTCTTCCTCGTACTGCTTGA
>JBBRIK010001286.1:0-2256 GCA_038221045.1 Gemmatales bacterium | reverse complement strand
ATCTTGAGCTGGAGGAGATGCAGCCCGGCCTCGTCGCTCAGTACCGCTCCCTGAGCGATAAGCAAGCGAGCCTGACTCGCATCGATCTCAAGCCCGCCTTCCATCTGGGGCATTCGAGTCCGCACCCTCGAATTCCGCCCGGTCCCTTCGAGGTCACCTGGACGGGCGTTCTGGACCTCAAGGACGCGCCGATTTCCTTCGACGCTTCTCTTTGCGGCGAAGTGACGGTGGACGTCGATGGCGTCGTCGTCCTTCAGGGACGCGGCGAGAGCGAGACGGCGCAGGTCCGCTCGAAAGTCCAGTTCGACCGCGAACCGGGAGTGCATCGGCTGAAGATTACCTATCGCTCGCTCCCCGAACTGCCGGCCCGGCTCCAGATTGCCTGGCAGGGACCGGCCTTCACCCGGCAGACGCTGACCGCCTGGCACCTGAAGCATCTGGCGAAGGAACTACCGGCCGCTGTCGCGCAGGAACAACTGGCCGAGAAGGGCCGAGCGGTCGTCGAACGTCTCGGCTGCGCACGCTGTCACAGTGGGGCCTTTCCCGGAGTCAACGCATCGCATCCGGGACCATCGCTGGCGGACGCCGGACGCCGCGTCAACCGGGCCTGGCTGCTCGACTGGCTCGACGATCCTCAGAACACACGCGCGGATGCCCGGATGCCGAACCTCTTCAGCGCGGATCGCAACGGATTCGTGGAGCGCTGGCTCGTCGCCGAGAATCTCCTCGGGCCTGCCACGACTGATAGCCCTCCCGCAAAGGAGAAGATCGGCGATCACCGGCAGGGCCGGCGCGTCTTTGTTAGCATCGGCTGCGCCGCCTGCCATTATCTTCCCGACGTCGACCGGGCCGAGCAGCCCTCGCTCGACCGGACGAGTCTGACGGACCTCGCAGGCCGGCTGCCGGCAGAGGAGTTGGCCGCCTTCCTCGGCAATCCTCACGCGCGTTACCCGGATGGCAGAATGCCGCGACTGCCGTTGACGCCGGACATGGCCCGTGACGTCGCCGCCTATCTGATGCTGTGGTCGAAGCCGCTCGAAAAGGCGACCCCGCTCAAGCCGCCGACGGATGAGGAGATCCAACGAGTCTCTCGCCGTCTGGGTGCGCGTGGAGCGAAAGACGCTGGCGTTCGGCTGATGCGTGAGAAGCGTTGTGCCGAGTGCCACCCTGGACTGGGCGAGGGCATCGCGGCCGACATTCCTCTGAAGGACAGTACAAGAGGCTGCCTGGCCGGCACGTCGCTCCCTCACTTCAAGACCGAGCCGCAAACGAGAAAAGCGATTGCCGCCTATTCTGTAGTCGCGGCCCGCGAAAAGCACGCCTCTCCGTTCACCAGCCGTCAGAGGCTGATCGAACACCTTGGCTGTGTCCGCTGCCATCAGCGCGATAGCGACCGGCCACCGCCCTTGGAAGCCATCGGCAGCACTTTGGGCGGTGCCTGGCTGCAAAACGTCCCTTTCCAGCGGACGCCCCGTTTGACGGACGCGCATCAGAAATACACGCGATCCCACCTTGTTTCCGCAGTCCGCGAGGGAGTGACCGGCCTGAGACAGGCGAGCTATTCGTACCGTATGCCGGCCTTTGGGCGCGACGCGGAGACGATCCTTCAGGCCCTGGCCGAGGGCGATGGCGAACTCTTCGCCGGGCAGGAGCCAGCGCCAGCAAAGCAATCTGACCCGACGCTCGCGCCCTTAGCCGGCCCGAGTCTCGCGGGCTTTCAGGGCTATGGGTGTGTGTCGTGTCACGTCTGGGATGGGCAGACTCTCTCCGGCCCCGATCCGGGGGCCGTGGGGACCGACCTGACGCGGGTGGCGGGACGCATCCGCCGCGACTGGTTCGATCGTTTCCTCGAAGGGCCGGCCCGATTTCATCCAGGTACGCCGATGCCGACCATCTTCCAAAAGGGGAAGCCCGCTCAACTGCACTCGGTCCTCGACGGCGATCCCCTCAGGCAGAAGGAAGCTCTGTGGAGCTATTTCGCACTGGGCAAGAAGGCACCGACGCCGAAACCGCCTCCGCCCTTGCCGATCGATGCTCCTGGAGTCAATGAGCCGCCGCTCGTGGCTCAGATTCCCGTCTGCCTGCCCTCGGGCCTTGTCGTCGAAAGCCTCTGCCTCCTCTACGGCAGTCACGATCTTATCTTCTACGACCTCTGCGGCTGGTCTCTTCAAAGACGCTACCTCGTCGCCAGCAACTTTCGCGGGGTGAAGGGCCGACTTCGTGACTCCACCCTATACGCCAACCGTCTCTATACGG
>JBBRIK010001285.1:0-2258 GCA_038221045.1 Gemmatales bacterium | reverse complement strand
GCCTCTCGATATCCCCCAGACGGGATACAAGACGCTGTCGCACGACATCATCGTTGAAGACCTCGATCACGATGGATTGCCGGAGGTGTACATCGGCGTCGATGCGGAGAGCGGCAATAAGTGGGCGACGACCAAGGGCGGCAATCCGCTCTGGACGCGCAGCGACGGCAAGACGTGGAGCGAGGGGGGCAAGGAGTGGGGCGTCAAGTACGAGGGCAACTGCGTCTGCGTTCCCGCCGTGGATTTCGACGGCGACGGCGACCTCGATCTGTTGCTCATCAACTTCTACTCGAATGTGGTCCTCTATCGCAATGAGACGAACGACAGCAACTGGCTGCGCGTTCGCGCCCAGGGAAAGAAGAGCAGCCGGGACGGCATCGGCGCAAAGGTGAGCGTCTATGTGGGAGAGAAGCTCATCGGCTATCGTCAGATACAGTCGGGGAGCGGTTATGGCCGCTGTTCGCCGCTGGAGGCGCATTTCGGCCTCGGGAAGAAGACGGTGGAGAGTTATCGCGTCGAGGTGGTCTTCCCGGTGGGGAAGAAGAAGGTGGTCAAGGAGGGAGTGAAGCCGGGACAGGCGCTGCTCATCAAGGAGGAGTGACGCCCGCCCTTCCTGCCGCTTGCGGCTTAGCGGTCTTCTACAAAACCGCAAGCGACAGGAAGGGCGGACCATTCTCAGGTAATGTGCGCTCCCTGCGTCTCGACGTAGACGGCGTAGAGCGACTGGCTCGCCGTCATGAACAGACGATTGCGTTTCTCGCCGCCGAAACAGACGTTGCTGCATATCTCCGGCAGCAGGATCTGGCCGATACGGACGCCATCCGGCGAGAAGACGTGGACGCCGTCGTAGCCCTCGCCGACCCAGCCGGCGCCGACCCAGATGTTGCCATCGACGTCGGCCCGGATGCCGTCGGCGAAACCGGCCACTTCCTTGTCCTTGAGCTTCATGCCCATCGAAACGTACTGGCGGCCCTTGGCCAGTTTGACGCCATCGACCACGTCGTAGACGCGAATGTTCTTCGGTGCGTCCTCGTAGTGCGAGGCCCCGGTGTCGGCGACATAGAGCTTCTTGTAATCCGGCGAGAAGCAGATTCCGTTGGGCTTGAACATCTCGTCATCGACCTTCTCGATCTTGCCGTTCTTCGGATCGATGCGATAGATCGCTTCCTTCAGGAGCAGCTCGCCCTTGTGGCCCTCGTAGTGTCCCAGGCTGCCGTAGCCGGGATCGGTGAACCAGATGCCGCCGTCGGGATGGACGACGCCATCATTGGGAGCATTGAACGCCTTGCCCTGGAACTTGTCGGCCAGGACAGTCACCTTGCCTGTATGCTCATAGCGCGTCACGCGGCGTGTGCCATGCTCGAAGGCGATCTGGCGGCCCTGGAAGTCGAAAGTGTTGCCGTTGCTGTTGCCCGACGGTTTGCGGAAGACGCTGACGTGGCCGTCCTCTTCGAGCCAGCGGAGTTGGCGATCGTTGGGGATGTCGCTCCAGAGCAGGTAGCGGCCGACAGCGTTCCAGGCCGGCCCCTCGGCCCAGAGCGCTCCGGTGTGCAGCCGTTGAATCGGCGTGTTGCCGATCTTGTATTTGGCGAAGCGCTTGTCGAGAACGATGATGTCGGGATCGGGATAGCGGACCGGCGCGGCCCTGGGGCCATAGTCCCGGCCGGTTGCGCCGGTGGCTGCCGCCGCTGTCGCGGCCACGGCCAGGAACGAACGGCGATTAAGGCTGGAGGTGAGGGAAACGGGTTGTGTCATGATGGCGCGTCCTCGGGTTGACGAGAGAGTTCTGAGCGAATCACGCACATTCTATGAGATGGCCGACGGGAACAAGATGACCGGAATGCCGCCGGCAGCTTGCCCATCACGGTCGCCAGCAGCAACTTCCTCGGGTAGCGTCACCATCGACCTTCGCGTGACGAAGCCGGTCGGCGCCTCGTCGGTGAGGACCGCCGCCCATTTACGGGTGTCAGCGGCCGATCACCGGTCTTTTGAGGGAATAAGGGTGCCGATAGGAATACGTTCTTGGAGGCGCAGCGCTCAGCCGCTACCGTGAGTATTCTTTCGTTGCATTGCGCGTGCGCCACACACACCCTGCTGCGAATTTCCGTCCGGGGTGCGCGCCGCGCGGCGCAAACGAGCCATCCATCTCACAAGCCTGCTCTCCCTAACATTACAGCGCTGGATTGCCTGGAGGGTAGCCGAATTCGCCAGAATTCGGGTCGCTCAACAGCCATCAAGAACCCGAATTCTGGCGAATT
>JBBRIK010001284.1:0-2259 GCA_038221045.1 Gemmatales bacterium | reverse complement strand
AGCTCGGTTTCCTTGACGTCGTCGGCCGTCGGGGTCGCGGCCCTCAGCAGGTTATCGGTCGCGTCGTTGCGCTCGATCCGAAGGTCACTCACCTTGCGCTCCAGCCACCAGCCGGCGGCGACAGTGGCGAGGGCGAGCAGCAACACCACAAGCCGAATGCGATGCACGCCGCGCGAGAAGCCGTTCAGCGCCCACCCCAGAGCAGTCAACACCACGATGACGGCACAGGCCGCTTGCAGGATGAAGTACCAGTCGAACATTGGGCCGATGGCGAACCCCGCCGCCCGCGTCCCCTGTTCCTTCCGCAGAGGCTTGGGAAGCTTGTCGCTCAGCGGCTTCCCCTCAACCTCTTCGTAGTAGTGACTGGTCGGAAACCAGATTGGCCGGGTGTCGTCCGTCCCCTTCTCGATGGCGAGTTTCTCGAACGCGCCGAACAGCGAGAAGGCGACGACGGTGGAGAAGAAGACGGCCATTCCAAACCACAGGCCCAGAGCGAGGAGGTGCAGAACCTTCGAGAAGGTGAGCATGGCGGGAGAGTCCTTCAGGCGATTCTCGTTACCGAGCAGCAGGCGACGGATATTGGTGCGATGGCGGACGAAGACCAGCAGCGACACCCACAGACAGAAGAGCGTCAGGACGATGTTGCCTGACGCAAACGGTGCCGGAGTGAGCACGAGCCGCAGAGTACACAGCACGACGGCGGCGACGAGCGAGGCGAGGGAGACCATCCGGCTCGCGCTGACGGTGATGAGCCAGGCGACGAACGCGACAAGGATCGGAATGGGCAACAGGACCAGGACGGCTCCCGTCCCCGTCGCGACTCCCTTGCCGCCGCGGAAGCCGAGGTAGATCGGGAACAGGTGGCCGAGAAAGGCCATGACGCCGGCGGCGACGGCAAGCGAATCGGCCGGCAAATCGGGTTGCAGGCGAACGGACAGCCGCCAGGCGATCAGCGCCGGCACGACGCCCTTGAGCAGATCGAGCGTGAAGACGAGGAGGCCGAACTTGCGTCCCAGCACCCGGCCGACGTTGGTCGCGCCGATGTTGCCGCTGCCTTCCTTGAAGATGTCCACGCCGCGCAGCCGGGCCACGAGGTAGCCGAAGGGTACGGCCCCGAGCAGGTACGATCCCAGCGCGGTAAGGAGCAGCAGAGCGAAGTCGTTCATGGAGAACTCATCCTACCAGCGCTCCAGCCGCGCGACGAGGACGCCCATCCGCCGCAGGGCCGCCTCGCGATTGTCGAACGGCCGTCGCTCGTGATACAGCCAGCGCAGCCAGTTCGCGACGCCGAGAATGGCCCCCGACCGGTCGAGGACGCGCGCCAGGGCTTCCTCGCCGTCCGACAGGGGCCTGACACGGCGATAGGCCGTCAGCCCCGCGCTCCAGGAGGGCTCGTCGTCCTCGATCGTGCTGCCGAGCAGGCGGGCCAGATCGACGGCGACGTGATCGAGTTTGGTTTCGCCGTAATCGAGAAGGGCGCTGACCCGGTTCCCCTCGAACAAAACGTGATCGTGCCAGACGTCGCACAGACACGGTTGCAGCGCCGTCGTCAGGCCGCGCCAGGGAGCGAGGAGAGCGGGAACGCCGGCGATCCAGCGTTCGACAAGACGCTTCGCCTGCCGTCCCGCCGCGTCCAGCGGGGCGAGGGACGGAGCAAACTGCTGCCATTGCCGGATGACCTCGAAGCGGCGTTCAATCGCGGGACAGGGGCCGGTGAGGGGAGGCCGGCTGCTCCAGACGAGATGAAGTTGAGCGAGGGCTTCGCAGGCTGCCGTGAGGCGGGCGGGTGAAGGATGCTCGCGGAAATCGGCCCGGCCCGGCATCCAGCGTGTCAGTTCCCACAAGCGCTGTCGATGTTCGAGCCAGGTGGGTCCGGTGAGAGTGGGGAAGAGGCGCGGCACGAAGGGAAGCCCGGCCGCGATTTGCTGGAGGTGATGAATAAACGCGAGTTGTTTCGTCGTCGTGAAGTCCGGCCAGGCGCGGAGACAGAGTGGGCCGAGGAGCGTCTCGCAGTGCCACAGCGACGCGCCGCTGAAGCCGCCGCGATTGCCGAGCGCATCGAGAGACGCCGCCTCGACGCCGAACTGACGCAACACCTCACGAGCGTCTTCCATGATTGTCATTCTAATTCTACAGTGTGCGATAGTCCGATTCGCCCGGCGAGCGGGGGCCCGAAAATGCCCCGGTTGTGAAAAAACCGGGGCCCGAAAAGACCCCCCCCCCCAACAAACAAAAAAGAAAAAAAAAACCACCCCCCCC
>JBBRIK010001283.1:0-2265 GCA_038221045.1 Gemmatales bacterium | reverse complement strand
TCTTTCGGCGAGTCTTACGCCGGCCGGTTGACCCCTCGCCTTTCCGCTTCTGCAAGACCTGTTCGATCTCCTCCGGCGACAGACCTTCGAGGCGCTTTTCCGGCGACAGATTTGCGAGAAGCTGTTCCGGCGACAGTCCTTCGAGGCGCTTTTCCGGCGACAGACCCTTCAGGGCCTCGCGCAACTCCTCGGGAGATAGTTCCTGCAATCTTTCCTTGATGTAGTCTCTGAGGAAGTCCTTCATCGTGTATGACATGGCAATCCCCTCCCCCTGATACCGCGTGAATAACTGCTTCAGGAGCGTGCTCGTCCTCTCCGAACGCTGGTGGTAATGCTCCGCTCCGTAACCGACCTGCTCCGCCGACGCGCTGAACAGGTGCAGCGGCGCGTTCTGTTCTTCTCGCGCCAGTTGGCCGGCGACCAGCACGCGAATGACATCCGTGCCGCGCCGGCACTCGTAGACCCCCGGCTGAATCTGCTGCCACGGCACCATTTGCGACAGGTTGTGCGGAAACCGGCTGCATACAGCATACAGCCGAAATTCACCCTCGGGCAACAGCGGCTCGTCCCGCGCGGTCTGCGACTTGCGATAGCTCACATAGTGGCCGGTCAGTTCCTTGAGCGTCCAGTCGTCCAGCGTGTCCTTGTGCGACTTGAAGGAGATCAGGTTGTGGGCGGCCAGGTTGTCCAGGCCATCGGGAAGGCGGCCGGAGAAGCGGCCCTTGCGTTTGCGGACGATGATGACGTCGAGGCGCTGTTGCTGGTGCGACAGGTCGCGTTCCACATCGACCGCGAAGGGCGAGCCGGTGAAGTAGTCGGTCAGCAGTAAGCCGAACAGGCGATGCCATTCGATCATGGGAGGTCTGCCTGGAATGACTCCGTGAGTCGTCAGTTCGGGTCGCCGAGCAGGACGAAGGCGGCCCAGTAGTAGGGCGCGGCGAAGGGTCGATCCTCACTCCTGGGATCGGCGGGATTGCGTGTCGGCAGCGCCGCCTTGATGCTGCCACGCTCGCCACGCGGCACCCCGTCCACCAACGCCGCCAGATGCTTCTCCGCCTCCACACGCGACAACTGCCGCAGCCACGCTTTCGCTTCCTGAAGCGCCTCGGCTCGCTTCATGCTCTCCTTCAGCCCCTCGCGCTTGCCCAGGAGGTTCTCATAGAAGCGGGCCATCAGCAGCGACGTCGCGCTGTCATCGACCTTCCAGCGCGACAGGACGACGCTGCGTGCTCCCTTCTGCATCAGTGCCTGCGTGAAGCCGAGCATGCCCTCGCCGGTGGTCTTCATGCCCAGGCCGGTCTGACAGGCGCTGAGGACCACGAGGTCGGCATCCAGTTCCCAGTCCTTCTGCAGCATTCTTGCCACCGTCAACTTGCCTTCCGGCGGCTTCTTGCCTGCCAGCACCAGCACCGCCGCCACGAACGGCTCCGGCAGGCGATCCTGCGACAGGATGAGCGCCGTCGTTTCGGGTCGAACCTCGTTGGCCTCGCCATGGGTCGCCAGGTGCAGCAGACGATACTCCTTCAGTTTGCCCGACGACGCCAGTTCGTCGAGCTTCTGCTCGCTGGCATCGCTGCCCAGCAGTTCCGTCGCGGGGATCAAGCCCGCCAGGGTGCGTGCTTCCAGGCGTGTGCCGGGCAGGCGTTGCCATTCATCGTCCCGGCCCAGATTCACCAAGCTGCTCTCCTGCTTGCGCCATGCGGCCAGCGCCTCGGCGATGGGCTTGCGATCGACGACGAGCCCCAGATTGCCTGCGGGGACACGTCCGGCCAACATCCTGGCCTCGCGCCAGAACTTGATCGGCGTGGGATCGTCGCCGGCGCCGGGTTTGAGGTCGTCGGCCACCACCAGCTTTTTGCCGTCGTATTCCATCAGGACGTCGCCGGGAACCAGACCGATGCGGGCCGCGAGGCTGCCGGGCGGCGTGGACAGGATCAGCAGACCGTGCGGCGGAGCAGCCGGCAACATGGGCGCGGTGCGTGTGAAGACGGGGTCGGCCAGCACCAGAAGCGACGACGCCTTGAGCGGCCGATGCTTCTCCAGGCGGCGGGCGTGGACGCTGGCCGAGGGGGTGTAGCTGATCAGGTAGCGGTCCGTCAGCGCCTCGATCGGCACGGCGGACATCTTACCTGATGGTACAACGAGCAGATGTCGCACGCCCTTGAGGTGCGGCTCCAGGGGAGTGATGCGCTGCCGATGAAGTTGATCGAGGAGTTTCTTTCGGGCATCCGCCTTGCTATTGCCGTCGGAAAGTGCGGCAAGCGC
>JBBRIK010001282.1:0-2266 GCA_038221045.1 Gemmatales bacterium | reverse complement strand
CACCTCGAAGATGTGCCAACTCGTCAAACCCCTGTTGTCATGATACGGCGCGCGGCAGCGCTGACGCCAGACGCTCGCGCAGCGCGGCTGCGCGCTCGCTCCAGGACGACAGGGCGGCGAGTGCGTCTTCGAGGTGGAGGTCGGCCGCGCGGGCGTGTTCGTCCGCGCCCGCCAGCGAACGCGCGACGGGGGCCAGCACCTCATCGAGCAACGGCACCGCTCCCGAGAGCAGCGTTTCGTCCTCGCCGGGAGCGTCGGGTTCAGGAACGGCCGTCCGCGCCAGCATTTCCTCGATCGCCTGCTCCATCGGGGCCAGTACGTTCAGCCTGTCCGTCATGACGATCCCTCCTTGTGCTTCGCGCTTGTCGTTTCGCGTTCCGGTCCCTCCCAGAAGGAGAGCGCGAAACGGCAAGCGAGCGATCCCCTCGACGGGGCGCACTTGACATGCGCGGCCAATCGCGCTAGATTAGGCCAGCCGGGATGTCAAGGTTATTTTGGCTCGATCCGGTATTCTGTGAAGGACTCAGGCCGCGCGGCTGACACTTCCTGCGAGCCCCCGGCAGGTTATGCAAGACCCAGGCACGATGCAATGTCGACCTCTCTGACGGCTCCTACGACGGCTCCCGAACTCGCACGACTCGATCTCTCGCGCATCGCGCAGGACCTGCAAATTCGCAAGGTCCAGGTCGAGAGCGTGGTGCAACTCCTCGACGAGGATAACACCATCCCGTTCATCACCCGCTACCGCAAGGAGCGAACGGGCGGACTCGATGAGGAACTCATCCGCATCATCAAGATGCGCGTCGATCAGCTTCGCACCCTCGCGGACCGCAAGCAGACCATCCTCAGCAGCATCGAGAACCAGGGCCGGATGACCGAGGAACTGCGCAACGCCATCCTCAACGCCGAATCGCCCAAACGCCTCGAAGACCTCTACCTCCCCTACAAACCCAAGAAACGCACGCTTGCCTCCGACGCCCGCGACAAGGGCCTGGCGCCGCTGGCCGAGGCCGTCTGGACGCGCGATCCCGCCGTCGCCAATCTCGGCGAGATTGTCAACAGCATGATTGCCCCCGAGAAGAACCTGCACACGGCCGAGGACGTGCTGCAAGGCGTGGCCCACATCCTCGCCGAGACGATTGCCGAGACGGCCGACGTTCGGGCCGCCCTGCGCTACTACTTATGGGACAACGCCGGCATCATCACCAGCAAGAACGAGAAGGTCAAGGACAACGAGGGACTCGACTACAAGGATTATTTCCAGTTCAAGGAAGGCATCCGCACCGTTCCCCCTCATCGCATCCTGGCCATCAATCGCGGCGAGAAAGAGAACGTCCTGTCGGTCAAGTTCGACTTCGATCCCAACGTCGTCCAGCACGTCGCTCTGGACAAGCTCCCTCTGGCCGACCATCCGCATGCCGAATTGCTCAAGGCGATCTGCAATGACGCGCTGAGCCGTTTGCTGGTGCCAAGCCTCGAACGCGAGATTCGCCGAGAGTTGACCGGACGAGCCGAGGAACACGCGGTCAGCGTCTTCGCCCGCAACCTACGCAGTCTGCTGCTGGCCCCGCCACTGCGCGGCAAGCGTGTCCTGGCCGTTGATCCCGCGTTCCGCACCGGCTGCAAGCTCGCCGTCCTCGATGAGACGGGCAACCTCCTCGAAGAGTGTGTCGTCTTTCCGCATCAGCCGCAGAAGAAGCGCGCCGAGGCGCTCATCAAGCTCGAAGAGTTGGTTCGCAAGCATCAGGTGCATGTGATTGCGATCGGCAACGGCACCGCTTGCCGTGAGACCGAGGACGTGATCGCGGAGTTGCTCGGCATTCTTGCCCAGGGTCCGGAAGCGCGCCGCAAGCCGGCCGCTGTCAAGACGCCTGCCGCCCCTCCTGCGCCGCCTGTCGAGACGCCCGCTCCCGCGCCGGTTGCCGAGGCCGCTCCCGCGCCGGTTGCCGAGACGCCCGCTCCTGTCGCGGAGGGAGAAGTTCAGCCCGCGCCCGCGCCTGCGCCCGCACCCGAGGCTTCCGTCCCGAGCGTTGAGGCAACTTCCGCTCCCGTCGCGGAGCAGGCCGCGCCACCGGCGGAAGCCCCTGCTGCCCCGGCTCCCGCTCCTGAACCGAAGCCCGATCCGGCAGCGATCCTCGAAGGACTGCCGCCGGCCTCGCCGGAGTTGGCCTACATCATCGTCAATGAGGCCGGCGCGAGCGACTACTCGGCCAGCCCCATCGGCAAGGAAGAGTTCCCCAACTTCGACGCGACGCTGCGCGGCACC
>JBBRIK010001281.1:0-2268 GCA_038221045.1 Gemmatales bacterium | reverse complement strand
GTGTATGCCGGCCAGGTCGAACAGGCCGAACACGCTCTCCAGAAAGCGCTCGAACTCAACCCCAACTATCCCTTCGGCCTGCTGCTTCAGGCCCGGCTGCGCTCCAACGAGAACGAGTTCGCCGGCGCGCTCATCCTCGCTCGCCGCGCTGCCGAGGCGTATCATCCCGAGGCGCTGGAGTATGTCGCCCAGGTCTACGCGCTCATCTATCAACTGGAGCTTCGCCGCAATCGGCCCGTGGCCGCTCATGCGGCCCTGCGCATCCTCGTCCGCTGTCAGCCCAGCGATCAGGAACTCCGCGACGCTCTCGAAACGTCGTTTGGCCCCGAGTCCGCCTTCCCGGCCTGCGCGCGAGCGGAGTACACCTTCCTCAGTCCCTCGACGGCGCTCAGCGGCGAACGACGGCAAGCCTGGGATCGCGTGCTGAATCAGCTCGATACGCCGCGCCTGAACACTCTCGCCGCCGCCTTCGAGCAACTCAGCGGCGAAGACCCCACCGACGCCGCCGCGTTGTTCAACCTGGCACTGGCCCAGGCCTGGCTCGGCGAAAACCGTAAGGCGCTCGACGCCCTGGAGAAGTACTACCCGCTCGAACAAGACGACGCCCGCGCCGCTCGCGCCGCCGCCCTGGGCGAGGTGTTGCTGAGCTGCCAGGGACTGGAACACGAGAGCGATTACCGCCATTACGCGGTGGCGTATCAGATTCAGGAGTTCGAGCCTTTGGGCAAGCTCCTGCAGGAGTGGCAGAACGCCGGGCTGCTGATCGCTCAGCAGACCGAGGGGGGCGAGGCCATCACGGCGATGGTCCTGGAGTCGGTGGGGCCGAGCATCCTCACGACCGCCACGGCGTCGGCCCGTCCCGACCGCCGGCTAGCGGGCTATTTCGTCCTGGCCGGCAATTTCTTCCGCTTGTGGGGTCCGAGCGAAGAGGCGCTCAAGCGCCTGCGCGAGCAGATCAAGACGCGCACGGCCCTGACGATGAGCGAGGGAACGACGTCCATCGGTCCGTCGAACTTCGGCGACGTCGTCTCCGAGGCGCTGATGTTCCCCGGCGGAGAACTGAAGCCCGAAGAGGCGCGTCAGGTCATCCTCGACCACGCGCACCGGTACTTCGAGGAGGTGTGGATCAGCCGGCCTCTGCGCGCACTCAACGGCAACACGCCGCTGGATGCGGCGGGTCATCCCGTGCTGAGGAAGAAGCTGCTGGGCGTGATTCAGTTCCTGCAAGACTGCGCGGCCATCGGCATTCTCGCGGACTACGACTTCGGACGAGTGCGGCACAAACTCGGGCTGACGGCGGGAGCCGCCCCCACCCCGAAGACGGCCGAGGGCGCTGCCGCGGCTGACGTTGGCGCGATGAACGCGGCGGAACTGGCGTCCCTGTCGGTCGAGGGGATGACGGATGAGCAACTGGAGAAAGCCTCCCAGGCGGCCCAGAAGCTCGACGCCGGCGAAATCGCGGCGCGGTTCGTCCAGGCGTTGATCGCCCGGCCGATTGCCCCCGAGCGGCGGCCCTCGGACCGCTATTCGCTTTTTTCGTTTCTCCACCAGCGCGCCCTGAGCGAGGGCAACCTCGACGCGGCCCTCGATCACGTCAACGAAGGCGAGCGTCAGGACTGCGAGTACAACGAGGGCCGGCGGCGGAACGAGTATGAGCTTCGCCGCGCTCAGATTCACGTCAAGCGGCGCGAACCCGATCAGGCCCACGACGTTTTCGCCCGGCTGATCGAGCGTTCGCCGGACAACCTCAAGTATCGCGGCATCGCGGCGGAAGGGATGCTCTCGCTTCGACAGCCCGCCCGCGCCCTCGCTTTCGCCGAGGAGGCGGTCGAGGTGGCACGCCGCCAGCAGGATCGCGATACCGAAGAGTTCCTGATGGAACTGTGCGCCGCCGCGAGAAAGCAGACGTCGTGATTCCTGGGCGCATACAGTAGCAACTTGCAACGGGACGGACGACAGGGTAGAACAATACTTCACCAGGCTTTCACAATCGCATATGCAAGTCGCCTGGCGCGATGCAAGGAGACGTCGATGACTGGCAGCCCCCCCCAAGACACAGGGTCCGAAGCGAAGGCCCCCAAAGAACGCAAAGTTCTCGTCGTGGACGATAACCCGATGGATCGTCTGCTGGCCAGCTCGTTGTTGCTGAGCATCGGCGGCTGGACGGTATTGACGGCGAACAACGGCGTCGAGGCCCTGGAACTGCTCAAGACCGAGACGCCGGAAATTGTGCTGACTGACCTGCAAATGCCAGAGATGGACGGCCTG
>JBBRIK010001280.1:0-2271 GCA_038221045.1 Gemmatales bacterium | reverse complement strand
CTGATCCGCTCTGGCGTGATTACCTCGACAGAGGCCGCCATCGGACAGCATCAGGGAACGGCGCTCGGCGAACACATCGCCGCTTACATCGACTATCTGGAAGCAAAGGGCGCCTGCAAGGAACACCGCGCGGAGCGATCCCGCCAATTGCGCCGCCTTGCCGCGGACTGCGGATTCGGCCGGCTCACCGACCTCGACCGGAGCAAGGTGGAAGGCTGGCTCACCTCGCAGGTCCGCGACGGCATGTCGGCGCGGACTCGCAATTCCTACCTGACGTCTGCCCTGGCGTTCGTCAACTGGTGCATAGAGCCGACTGTGGCCCGGCTGATGCACAATCCATTCACGGGCATTCCGAAGGCGAACGAGAAGGCGGACCCGCGGCGGCAGCGTCGGGCGATGACAGAATCCGAGCTGGTCAAGCTGCTCGTCGTCGCCAGAGAGAGGCCCTTGCATGAAGCCTTGACCGTGCGGAAGGGCAAGCGGAAGGGAGAGCGATACGCAAACGTCCGGCCGGAAGTGAGGGAACGTCTAGAACTGCTGGGGCGTGAGCGAGCGCTGATCTACAAGGCGCTTCTCCTGACTGGACTCCGCAAGGGCGAGCTGGCATCCCTGACCGTGGCCCAACTGCACCTTGACGACCCGATGCCGTATGCCGACCTCGACGCCGCCGACGAAAAGAACCGGGAGGGAAACGAGATACCCCTTCGCGACGATCTGGCCGCGGACCTTCGCGACTGGCTTGCCGAGAAACTGCGCCACCAGCAAGCCGAAGCTCGCCGCGCAGGCGAGCCGATCCCGGCCCGTGTCGCCCCCGGAACGTTCGTCCTCGACGTGCCGCACAAGCTCTGCAAGATTCTCAACCGCGACCTTGTCGCCGCCGGCATCGCTCGCCGAGTCAAGGTTGAAGGCAAGTGGCGAATCGAGAAGCGCGACGATCGCGGCCGGACCATCGACGTTCACGCCCTGCGTCACACCTTCGGCACGCTGATGAGCAAGGGCGGCATCGCCCCGCGGACGGCTCAGGCCGCGATGCGTCACAGCAAGATCGACCTGACGATGAGCGTCTACACCGATCCGCGCTTGCTGGACGTCCGCGGCGCTCTCGACGTGCTGCCTGTTCTCTCCCTCGACGTCAACGAACAAGATGCCTTCAGGGCGACCGGCACGGAAGGTGAGCCTCGAAAGTTTGCACCAAAGTTTGCACCAACTCAGTGCAAACTGGTGCAAACCGGGACAACCGCTGACAATCTGGCAGTCGAGGCCGATGAGTGCGGACAGGGAGAGAGGCTCGCCGTAAGTGCTTGTCCTGACAAAAGAAAACACCCGCTGTCAAAGGATGACAGTGGGTGTCAAGGAGTGGGCGCTACAGGACTTGAACCTGTGACCCCCAGCGTGTCGAGCTGGTGCTCTAGCCAACTGAGCTAAGCGCCCATCACTCCCTGAACAGTAGAAGTTTTCCGCAGTATCGTCAAGAGCAGCGCACCAGGACTCTTCCGCATAAGCATTCCCTTGCGTACTCGAGTTCGCCGGCCGTCATGTCAAGCCTCACCTTCCCTGATGAATCTGCCGATTGCGAGGAGTACATAGATCGGGAAAGCCGTGGAAACAGGGCAAAAGACGTCGTCTTCTCCTCCCCATGATCGGTACACTGAATCGCGGTTGATCCTATCCCCCGCGTGTTTCAGGACCTTCTCCCCATGGTCTGCAATACTACGAGCCGGCGCGTCGTCATTGTCGGGTCCCCCAGCATCGCCGGGAACTTGCTCGCTCTTTTCGCCGATGACGCCCTCCACTCCTGGGAGGCCATCGTCGCCGAGAGCGTCGAACACGCCCGCTTCTTCCTCCAGATGCAAGCGTGCAATGTCCTTCTCGTCGATCGGAGCGCTCTCGGACCCCTCGCCGAAAACGTCCTCGGCTGGCTTACCGCCCATGCCGAGATTCCTGTCCTCTTCCTCTCAGAACCCGAACCCGTCCTCGTCCAGCATGCTCTCGCCCAGAAAGTCCATCTCTGGATGCCGCGCGACCTTGTACTCGACAATCCCGCGCTCCTTGCCGAAGTGCTTCGCTATTGCCAGCACGCCCGGCGACGCCAGGAGGACACCCCCTCCTCGACGCCGGACGAAGGCGATTGTCACGCGCGTATCGAACGCCTTGTTGACATGCTCTGGAATGCGCTCCCCATCGAGGGCCGGCCCGGTTGGCTCAGCCAGCGCTTTCTCCTCGAACGGCTCCACGAGGAAGTCGTTCGCGCGGATCGCCACGGCACCCCTC
>JBBRIK010001279.1:0-2273 GCA_038221045.1 Gemmatales bacterium | reverse complement strand
TCTCGAAGGCGCTGAGACGCTCATCCCCGTGCTGGAAGCCATCGTCGATCGCGCCGGCGACCAGGGAGTTCGCGAGATTGTCATGGGCATGGCCCATCGCGGCCGGCTCAACGTGCTGGCGAATATCATTCGCAAGCCTTACACGGAAATCTTCGCCGAATTCGAGGAGAACTTCTTGCCCGAGTCGATCGCCGGCGACGGCGACGTCAAGTATCACCTCGGCTTCTCCAGCGATCGCACCACAACCAGCGGGGCCGTCGTCCATGTGTCGCTGACGCCCAATCCCAGCCACCTCGAAGCCGTCGATCCCGTCGTCGAGGGCAGGACGCGCGCCAAGCAGGGCCGCTTCGGCGACCTCGCTCGCACAGCCGGCTTGCCGCTCTTGATTCACGGTGACGCCGCCTTCGCCGGACAGGGACTCGTCGCCGAGACGCTCAACCTCTCCAACCTGGCCGGCTACACGACCGGCGGCACCATTCACGTCATCGTCAACAACCAGATCGGTTTCACGACGGCACCTCTCGACGCCCGCTCGACGACTTATTGCACCGACGTCGCCAAGATGATCCAGGCGCCGATCTTCCACGTCAACGCGGAGGACCCCGAGGCGGCGGTATTCGTGGCTGAGCTGGCTCTCGATTTCCGCCAGAAGTTCCATCGCGACGTCGTCCTCGACATGTTCTGCTATCGCCGGCATGGCCACAACGAGGGCGACGAGCCGGCCTTTACGCAGCCGCTCATGTACAGCAAGATCCGCGATCGGCAGACGCTCAGCGAGGTCTACACCGAACACCTGATCCTGACCGGCGACCTGACCGCGGAGCAGCATGAGGTCCTGACGCAGCAATTCCAGGAAGAACTGCAAGAGGCGAAGGACGACGTGAAGACGACGCCCGCGCCCTTCGCCGGCGCGGGCGATCACCTCGGCTTGTGGAAGGAACTATCGCCCGCCTTCACGCACGATCCGGTCTCGACCGGCGTCTCACGCTCCGTCCTGGAGAAGGTGACCGATGCCCTGACGCGCGTTCCGTCTGATTTCACCGTTCATCCGAAGATCGCTCGCCTACTCGAACAGCGGCGTGAGGAGATCGCCTCCGGCGCGACGATCGACTGGCCCTTCGCCGAGTTGCTGGCGTTCGGGTCGCTGCTGCTGGAAGGGACTCCCGTACGGCTCACGGGCCAGGACAGCCGGCGCGGCACCTTCAGCCAGCGGCATGCCGTCCTGTTCGATGCCCGCACGGGGGAACCGCACTGCGGGCTGGACTCGCTCGGAGCGGGACAGGCGCCGATCCGGCTCTACGACAGTCTGCTGTCCGAGGCGGCGGTGCTGGGCTTCGAGTTCGGCTACGCGATGGACGCCCCCGATACGCTGGTGCTGTGGGAGGCACAGTTCGGCGACTTCGCCAACGGCGCGCAGGTCATCATCGATCAGTTCATCGCCGCCAGCCCGTCGAAGTGGAAACGCGATACGGGACTTGTACTCCTGTTGCCGCACGGCTACGAGGGTCAGGGGCCGGAACACTCGAGCGCGCGCCTCGAACGCTATTTGCAGTTGTGCGCCGAGAACAACATGCAGGTTTGCTATCCCTCGACGCCCGCTCAGTATTTCCACGTTCTGAGACGGCAAATGCGGCGAAACTTCCGCAGGCCGCTCGTAGTGATGACGCCCAAGAGCATGCTGCGCTTGAAGTCGTCGTTCGTGGAAGACCTGACGAGCGGGCGCTTTTATGAGGTCCTCGACGATCCGGCGCAGGAGGCTCAGAAAGCAGAGCGCGTTCTGCTGTGCAGTGGCAAGATCTATCACGAATTGCTCGAAGAGTGCGTGAAGAAGAAGCCGAAAACTCCGGCCGCTCTCATCCGCATCGAGCAGCTTTATCCGCTGCACGAGGAGACGTTGAAGAGTGTGTTCGAGCGCTATCCGAAGGCGCGCGAGTGGGTGTGGGTGCAGGAAGAATCGCAAAACATGGGAGCGTGGACGTTCCTCGAACCGCGTCTGCGGGCGCTCGTGGGCGGCGAGGTGTGCTATGTCGGCCGAGATGCCAGCGCCAGCCCTGCGACGGGATCGCGGACAATCCATCTGCGCGAGCAGCAGGAATTGCTGGAAGCGGCCCTTCACGGCGGCGGGACGCATCTGGTGCTGGCCGCGCCGCGAGGACAGTGAGTCCTGTTTACCAGGCGAGGGGGGGGGGGTATGTAACCCCCGGGTGTGGGGACACCCCCGGGGGCTTAGAACACCACGCCCGGAGGAACACAAGTGGGGGGACACCAGCGAC
>JBBRIK010001278.1:0-2275 GCA_038221045.1 Gemmatales bacterium | reverse complement strand
AGGCCGTTCGCAGACGCTCCCCGCGCTTCGCTCCCCACTCCTTCATCACCCGGATGTACTGATCCATCCCGTGATGCTTCATCAGCCAGTCGCGCTGGCTGACGTGACAGGCGAGCATGGCGGCCTTGTCGTCCATGACGGTGGACACGTCCACGCAAAAGCCTGGCTCGACCTCGCGCCCCAATGCATCCCGCCCCTCGATCGGGTCGCAATAATACAGGTGAGGAACGTGTTCGAGCGGTGGCCCGATCCCCTTCTCGGCGAGGAAATTGGGGATGGGCGCGCCGAAGACGGCGGCGCGAACGATCGTGCTGGTCATCTCGTGATCGAGCATGTAGTCGGCCGGGCTGTGCGTCAGCACGATGGCGGGCCGCACCGTGCGCAACAGCCGAGTCACTTTCTCCAGAGTCCGTTCGCTGTAAAAGATAAGCAGATCGCGTTCTTCGAGACAGTAATAGGTGGCGTCGATGGAGGAGGCGGCGTACTGCCCCTCATGGCGGCGAAGGGCGGCGATTTCCTCGGCGGAACGATCGACGGAGCCACAGTCGCCTGGTGTCATGCTGGCGACGTGAACTTGCCAGCCGTGCTCGCGGCCCAGCCGAATCAGTGAACCGGCGCAAAGAAACTCCGCGTCGTCGGGATGGGCCAGAACGCTCAATATGACGGGGTTCATCAAGGCATTCCTGTCGCGACCACTCTCAGGGACGCTGCATGCCAGGCGGTGGCTGCATGCCGGGAGGAGGACCAGACCCCGAATCGGGTGCCTTTTTCAGGCCGCGGCGAATCAGAACGCGATCCTTGACGTCGTCGAGGACGAACACGTTGCCTTTCGTGTCCTTGTCGAACGGCCCGACGACATCGAAGTCCGGCTGCAATTGAGGCCGACTGAACAGACCCAACAGGGTCCAGTCCGCGCCCGCCGGCACTCCCGCCACCGTCTGACCCAAAGCGGCCAGGAGCGCCAGGTCCGGTGCCAGTTTGTCCTCGTTGAGACGCCGATAGAGACGAACGTAGCGCAGTTCCATCTCGAAAGTCTGTTCCTGGATGTAATCATCCTCGCGGAATTCGGGGTTTTCTTCGAGAACCTCACGCCAGGCGAGCAAACAGCGAGGGTCCTCGAATTTGTCCAGCGCCTCGTTCATCGCCTGTTTGACGATGCGAGCTTGTTCGCCCTGATAAAACAGCTTGCGCGCGGTGACGGTGCGGGGCTGTTCCTCGACGCTGGCCCGCATCAGATGGTGAGGGAGGTAACTGGTCCGCTGCTCGGAGTGATAGGCGAACATGAAGCGGAATGCGTCCGCCATCTTCTTCTCGTCGGGGGGCAGCAGGGTCGGATCGATCTGCGGGAACTCTCCCTGCCGCAGGTTGAACTTCTTGCGGAACTCGTTCGCCAATCTCTGCTTGCTGGCGCGCTCGGACTCCTCGAGCACCAGATGGTTCTCCCTGCCGAATCGCAGCCACATTTGCCTCGCTTTCCGCCAGGCTTCGGACGACCACTGCCGGGGAACGCCAATGCTCACGGGCCTGTCGGCGTCGAGGGCGGTCCGCTGAAACCAGCCGCTGAGGGGGAATGGCTCGTCGTCGTACCAGCCTTCTTCCTGGAGCCGTTCGGCGATGAAAGTCTGGGCCTGAGCCGGCGCGCAGCGAAAGAGGATTGTTTGCATATTGCGCGGCACACGCTGCCGGGCGGGGTTCTGGATGGGAGCATTTTCGCCTGGGATGTCGCCCGGCGGAGGGATGCACTCCTGCGAATAGCCGTACCAGATTCGCGCCACCAGGAAAGGGTCGGCCTCGTCAGGAACTCCCTGGGCGACGAGGTCCTCGGCCGACGGATCTTCAGGATTGTATTTGCCGATTCGCGCCGGCGGCAGCACGGGGAAGCGGTCCAGGGGATTGTCGTGGAACGCGCCGATCTTGAAGCCCTGTTCCGACTCCGACTTCTCGACGTAGAGCGAGGGGACGGTAAAGTTATCGGCGAGGAACTGCACGACTTCGTCCGCGCTGCCACAGCGAAACTTGCGGTGTTCGCGGCGCAGGTCGAACGGCAACGGCGGCGAATGGAGCCGGCGCGCGAGTTGCGGATGGGCCTCGCAGAATTGTTGCAATCTATCGAGGTCGATGTTGCCCTTGGGGTCGCGGAAGATTTCCGGATCGCGCTGGACGGGCGGGATGCAACTAAGTTGGAAGAGCGAGCGGAACGTGTTGTTCTCGTCGGCCTGACAAAGCTTCTGCTTTGCGTAGCGGCCCAGCTCGTTGCGCAGTTCCGGCTGGTACC
>JBBRIK010001277.1:0-2276 GCA_038221045.1 Gemmatales bacterium | reverse complement strand
CACCGCGTCAAGTAAAGAAGACCCTCATTCTCGTCTGGTGTACGATGAGAGGGAGCTATCGGCGCGAAGAGGACGATGAGAGCGATGACGATACGCTGGCTCTGCTCCAACGGTCACGACAGCAGCGGTCAAGTCTGCCTGGTCTGCGGCGCGCCCTGCGAGCCATGCCAGAGTACGGATTCCGCGCTGACGGGACCGGTCCCGTCCACGTTCGCGCCAGTGGGAACAGCCGGCGATTTGCAATCCACTCTGCTATTGCCCGGTTCCCCATCAGCCATCGGTTCGGGCGGCGTTTCCGCTTCCGGCTACGAGATCCTCCGCGAGCTCGGACGGGGCGGGATGGGCGTCGTTTACCTGGCGCGGCAAGCGGAGCTGGATCGCCTTGTCGCCCTGAAGATGATCCTGTCCGGCTCGCACGCCGGTGCGGAGGAGTTGCTTCGGTTTCGCAGTGAGGCGGTCTCCGTGGCCCGCCTGCGGCATCCGAACATCGTCCAGGTCTATGGCGTCGGCGAACACGAGGGCCGGCCCTACGTCAGCCTCGAATTCGTCGAGGGCGGCGCGCTCGACGTCAGGTTGCGTCAGGGACCGCTGCCGCCGCTGGAGGCCGCCGCTCTCGTCGCCACGCTTGCCCGCGCCATGAATCACGCTCACAAACAGGGCGTCATTCATCGAGATCTCAAGCCGGCCAATGTCCTGCTGGCCCTCGACGGCACGCCCAAGATCACCGACTTTGGCCTCGCCAAGCAGTTGACCGACAGCGCGCTCAAGACGGGGACGGGCGCGATCATGGGGACGCCCAGCTACATGCCGCCCGAGCAGGCGACCGGCAAGAGCAGCGAGATGGGGCCGGCTTCCGACGTCTATGCCCTGGGAGCGATCCTCTACGAATGTCTCACGGGCCGGCCTCCCTTCCAGGCCGACACGCCCCTGGACACCATCCTGAAACTGACCGAAGAGGACGTCGTTCCACCGCGCCGCCATTCGCCGAAATGTCCGCGGAATCTGGAAACGATCTGTCTGAAGTGCCTGGAGAAGTTGCCGCGCAAGCGCTACGCCAGCGCGGGAGAGCTGGCCGACGACCTCAATCGCTTTCTCAATGGCGAGTCGATACTCGCTCGCCCCATCGGAATCGTCGGCCGGTTCGCGCGCTGGTGCGCCCGCCGGCCCGCCATCGCGACCACTCTTCTCGCCCTGTCGGTGTTCTACGTCAATCACCTGGTCCTGATGTGGCTCGGCATCGACGGCGAGGACGGTGGCTATCACCTGTTCGTCTCCTGTCTATTGCCGGTCTGGCTAGCCGGCGCGTGGGGCTTCGAGAGACTGGTACGCCGTCCGGGTTGGGCCGTGCCGGGAGCGTTCGCCTGGGCCAGCCTCGACGTAATCAGCTTCACGGTCCTGCTCTGGCGCGGACATGGACCCCAGAGTACCCTCCTCTCGGGCTATCTGGTGATGATCCCCGTCGCGGCCCTGCGGTCCTTGCCGGCGCTGGTGTGGTACATCACAGGCCTGTGCAGCGCCGGTTATGTCGGGCTGGCGATTGAGACAGCATGGGAGCGCCCGCTCTATGGCGTCCCGCCGCATCGTTCGTTCATCTTCGTCCTGATGCTGGTCATCATGGGGCTGGTCTGCCATCTGCTGCTGCGCCGGGGCCGCGGGCTGGGAGGGTCGTCGTGACGCGCTTGCTGCCCCACCTGGAGACGTTCGCGGCGGCCGCCGAGCGCGGCAGTTTCACGGCTGCGGCTGCCGAGTTGTCTTTGACGCAGGCCGCTGTCAGTCAGCGCATCCACGCCCTTGAGAAGGACGCCGGCGTCTCCCTATTCCATCGTCGCGGCGGTCGTGTGTCGCTGACCGACGCGGGACGAAATCTCTACACGCTCGCCCAGCGCATCTTCGCGCTGCATCGCGAGGCGCGCGAGACCGTGACGGGGACGAAGGAGGCAGTGGGCGGGGTGCTGTCTCTTGCAGCCAGCTCCGTGCCGGGCGAACACCTGCTGCCGGGACTACTGTCGGACTTCGGCGCGCGCTATCCGTGCATTCAGATTCGGGCCACCGTCAGCGACAGCGAGGAGGTCCTGCGAAAAGTCGAGCAGGGCGGGGCGCAGCTCGGCCTCGTCGGGGTTCGCATGGACAGCCCTCATCTGGAGTTCAAGGCGTTCGCCTGCGACCGGCTCATCCTTGTCGTGCCGATCGCTCATCCCTGGAAGCGCAAGAAACGAATCACCCTCGATCAATTGACGGCCCAGCCGTTGATCCTGCGCGAGTCCGGTTCCGGCTCG
>JBBRIK010001276.1:0-2276 GCA_038221045.1 Gemmatales bacterium | reverse complement strand
GGCCAGAGGACGTAGAGGTGGCAGCGTTTGCGCGTCGGCGCCGGTACACGGCGGAGTTCAAGCGAGAGATGTTGCGGAAGGCGGACGCTTGCACCCAGCCGGGTGAGATCGGAGCCCTGCTTCGATCGGAGGGCCTGTACTCGTCGCACCTGGCCTCTTGGCGCCAGGCACAAGAGCGGGGCGAACTGGCCGGCCTGGCGCCGAAAAAGCGCGGGCGAAAGGCGGTGCCGCCGGATCCCAGCGCCAAGAAGATCGCCGAGCTCGAGCGGCAGAACGCCCGACTCACGGCACGCGCGGAGCGCGCCGAGGCGTTGGTAGAAGTGCAAAAAAAAGTCGCCATGCTGCTGGGGACCCCGTTCGACAGCGAGAAGTCATGATCGCCACCGTCGACGAGGTCGGGCCGAAGCTTGGCGTGGCGCCGACATGCGCCGCCTTGGGGCTGTCCCGCGAGACGTACTACCGACGACAGCGGCCGAAGGGGGAGTGTCAGGCGAACTGTGTAACGGACAAATCGGGGCGGGCCGAGTTCATTTAGTTTAAGCCGGAATCCTGTCTTTGAAAAATATTGAGAATTGGCCGAGGACGTTGTTCCAGTCGCGGAGGGACCGGGCCCACTTCTTCTCGAGATTGGCGAGGGCGAGGTAGAGCAGCTTGAAGACGGCCTCGTCCGTAGGGAAGTGACCCCGGTAGTGGAGCAGCTTCCGCAGCGAGCTGTTGAGCGACTCGATCGCGTTGGTCGTGTAGATGACCTTCCGCACGTCCGGCGGGAAGTCGAGGAAGGGGACGACCCGCTCCCAGTTCGCCCGCCAAGACGACGCGATCATCGGGTAGCGCCGCGCCCACTTGGCCTCGAAGCCGTCGAGGGCCGTGGCCGCCGCCTCGCGCGAAACGGCCGTGTAGATCGGGCGCAGGTCCTTGGCCACCGCCTTGCGGTCCTTGTAGCTCACGAAACGCAGGGAATTTCGGATCATGTGCACGATGCAGGTCTGGACCACGGCCAGCGGGAACACGGCCTCGATGGCCTCGGGGAAGCCCTTGAGCCCGTCGCAGCAGGCGATGAGGATGTCGCGCAGTCCCCGGTTCTTGAGCTCGTTGGCGACCTTCAGCCAGAACTTCGCGCCCTCGTTCTGCTCGATCCAGAGGCCCAGGACCTCTTTGCTCCCGGCCAGCGTGACGCCCAGGGCGATGTAGACCGCCTTGTTGCGGACCACGCCCTGGTCCCGGACTTTCACCACCAGCGCGTCGAGGTAGACGATCGGGTAGACCGCGTCGAGGGGCCGGTTCTGCCAGGCCTGAACGTCCTCGACGACGGCCGACGTGACCCGCGAGATCAGGTCCGGCGACACGTCGACGCCGTACATGTCCTCGAGGTGGCCCTGGATGTCCCGGACCGTCATGCCCCTCGCGTACATGCTCAGAATCTTCTCGTCGAAGCCGGTGAAGCGCGTCTGGCGCTTCTTGATCAGCTGCGGCTCGAAGCTCGCGTCCCGGTCCCGCGGTACCTCGATTTCCATCGGGCCCTGCTCGGTCTTGAGCGTCTTGGTGCTGCTGCCGTTGCGGGAATTCGGCGTGCCGCGCCCCTTGGGGTCGTGAGGCTCGTAGCCCAGGTGCTCCGTCATCTCGCCCTGCATCGCCCGCTCCACCAGGCGTGCCGTGAGCTGCTTCAGGATGCCGTCCTTGCCGGTCAGGTCCTCAGGCTTCGAGTAGCCGGCCAGCAGCTGGTCCAGCAGCTCGTCGGAAAATGGCGACAGGGTCTTCAATGCCTTCGTTACCATCGTCATGGGATCTCCTTGTCTTCAGGAGCCCACCACGAATTTGCCCCTTACACAGTTTTTCGGACACTCTCCCCTGCCGCTCTGTGCGAACGTGGGTGAGACAGCCCGCCCCCCGGAAAATTAAGAAAGACCAAGCCCATCGGCACTCACGTGACTACTGGGACCCGCCGTCGGGCGTGACCGCGCCGTCGCACATCACGACGACGACGGAGTTTCTGCCGCCGAAGGTGTCGTCTTCCGTCACTGGGTTGTTGGGATCGGCGATCCAGGTCAGGTTGACCTTGTCCGCCGTCATTTCGCCCAGCACGAACTTGTACAGCCAGCGACCGGGCGGCAGATCGAGATCGAGGGACCAGACACCGGTCACCGCGTCTCGCATAAGAGCCGCGGCGTCTGGGTTCCACGCGTTGAACGTGCCGGCGATGTTTGCCTTCACCGCGCCGTCGGCTTTCACGAAAAAGTGTCTTCGGCACAGCGTGGACGGTTGCGCCATGCATCGCC
>JBBRIK010001275.1:0-2277 GCA_038221045.1 Gemmatales bacterium | reverse complement strand
CTGTCGCGGCGCGGTGATCTGCTGCTCGACGAAGGCAAACTCGGGGAGGCCATTGAGGACCTGCGCGGCGCTCTGAGCTACATGAACGAGAAGACGCCCGCCGAGTTGCGGACCAAGACCCGGGAGAAGCTCTTTGAGGGCATGACCGAGTATCTGCAACGCGATTTCGACAAGGCCGAGAAGTACCTCAAGGAGTACGAGGACCTCTGCAAGATCGACGATCCGGCTCTGCCCCCCGCGGAGCAGAAAGTTCGCCAGACGGAGGAGAGACGCCGCAAGGGGAACCTCTACTGCCTGGTCGGACGCGGCCGGGAAGCGCAGAAGAAGCTCGTCGAGGCGTTTGAAGCCTACATGAACTTCGGCACGCTCGGGGCCATCGAGAATGAAATGATGAGTGTGGTCGATGATCCCGGCGTCAAGGCGTCGCCTCTGGTCTGGGCGCAGGGCCGCATCGCGCACATGGTGGCGAATGCGACGAAGGAAGAGCGAGCGCCGCTGGAACGAGTGGTCGCCGACCGCTGGGCCAAGGTCCAGAATTCGACCGACGTCGAGACGCTGCGCGGGTTCGTCAACACCTTTGGCTCGCTCACCGCTGTCGGCCGTGAGGCCCGGCTGCAACTGGCCGAACGGCTGATCGTCGATAACGGGGAGAAGTCCCTGGTGGACGCCGAGCGGCATCTGGGCATTCTGCGCTTGCAGAAGGAAGACGCGTCGATGGCGGCTCGCGCCGTCGAGGCGATGGCGCGTCTGATGACGCGGCAGGGCCTGATGGAGGATGCGGCCTACTTCTTCCGCATCCTCGGCCGCGATTACGCCAAGGTGACGGTCAAGGACGGCAAGACCGGCCAGGAACTGTTCAACGATCTGGCCACCGACAAGCGTTTTCTGCCGTATCTGGACGAGCCGGCGATGATGTTCAGCGGCAAGGTCAAGGCGGATGAGGCGACGCCCACCAACACCGGCTATCAGGTGAATACGACCCAGTTGGAGCAGGAGGGCGAGAAACTGCCTTTCTTCCGAGTCAAGTACAAGGTTGCCATCCGCTCGGACTACTCGCAATTCAAACTGATAGACCGCGAGAAGGAACACGAGGAGGCGACTTACAGCCAGGCACTCGAAGGAACGTTCTTCGCGAACTTGTTCCCGTACAACCACCAAAACCCGTCCGCTCAGCCGCGGCCGACGTTCCAGAACCTGGGCCATCTGGTCGTCATCCAGGTCGGCCACAAGGTCTTCGCGCTGGACCCGGTCAACAAGAAGAAGCTCTGGGAGAAGTCGCTCTCCTCGGGGACGGTGAACGCTCAGTTCCAGGGTCAGCCGGTCGTCGATCCGCGCGACGGCAGCACCCAGGTCATCTACTCGCCGGACGGCTGGATGCAGCGTCTGGGGCGCACGGGCCCGCTGTCGCCCGTGGCCGCGTGCCTGCTGACGACCGATGGCTTGATCGGCGTCGATCCGGTGACCGGCAACGAACTGTGGCGGCGGAACGACGTCTCGAAGAACAGCCATCTGTACAACGACGAGCAGCACGTCTACACGATCGAGATGACTCGCGATGGCACCGTCGGCTCGGCGCGCGTTTTCCGTCTGCACGACGGCGTGACGGTGCAGACGCGCGATTTCTCCGACGTCTATCGCAATCGCGTCAAGATGCACGGCCGGACCATCGTGGCCAGCGATTCGGACAATCGCTCGACCACCCTGCGGGTCTATGACATCCTGGCGGGCAAGGACCTCTGGAGCGGCAATTTCGCGTCCGGCTCGTTCGTCCTGAAGCCCGAAGTGGACGACCTGGCCGGTGTCGTCGAGCCGACCGGCAAAGTGACGATCATCGATCTGAACACTCTCAAGACGCTGACCCTGAAGTCCACTCTCATCGATGAGAAGACGAAGGAGGTCACGGCGGTTCACGAAGGGATCAAGCCGGAGCATCTGCAGAAGATCGCGGCGATTCACCTGCTCAGGGACCACAAGGACCTATACATCGTCTGCCGGGCCGAGCAGGACCAGACGGTCGTGATGCCCAACTCGATGCAGGCGAACCTGATGCCCGGCACGGGGCTGCGAGCCCTGGCGGTCAACGGCGAACTGTATTCGTTCGATCGCCAAACCGGTGAACTCAACTGGCACAACCCCGTCGTGAACCAGATGCTGGTCCTCGACGAGTTCGAGCGGATTCCGGTTGTGCTACTGACCGCGCGTTATCGCAAGTGGGTGGATCAATTCCGCAGTCAGGCGAACTTCGTGACGTCGCTCCGCAGTTATGACAAGCGGACG
>JBBRIK010001274.1:0-2281 GCA_038221045.1 Gemmatales bacterium | reverse complement strand
CGAGCCAGGAGGCCAGCGTTCGCGCGTTCGCGCTATGACGCTCCATCCGCAGGGCGAGCGTCTTGATGCCGCGCAGCGTCAGGAAACAGTCGAAGGGGCCAGGGACGCCGCCGGCCGCGTTCTGATAGAAAGCGATCGGTTGCAGCAACTCGCGCGGGCCGATCACCGCGCCGCCGACAACGTCGGAATGGCCGCCGAGATACTTCGTCGTGCTGTGAATGACGAGGTCGGCCCCCAGCGCGAGCGGCTGCTGCAAGAACGGCGACGCGAAAGTGTTATCGACGGCAAGGAGCGCTCCCGCCTTGTGCGTCGCCGCCGCAATGGCCGCGACGTCGAGGATTTGCAGGAGCGGGTTCGTCGGCGTCTCGATCCACACCAGCTTCGTCGCCTTCGTAATGAGACGCTGGAACCCGGCCGGCGAGGGATCGTCGGTGTAATGGGCGACGAGGCCCCACGGCTTGAAGACGCGTTCGAGGAGGCGATAGGTGCCGCCATAGAGGTCGGCCGCCGCTACCACTTCATCGCCGGGACGCAACAGCGACAGGACCGCCGTCGAGGCGGCCAGCCCCGAGGCGAAGGCCAGTCCACGTTCGCCGCCTTCGAGCGAGGCGAGGCACGCTTCGAGGGCCGTCCGTGTCGGGTTGCCGCTGCGCGAATACTCATAGCCTTTATGGTCGCCGGGAGCGGCCTGAGCATACGTCGAAGTGGCATAGATGGGGGTGATGACGGCACCAGTCGCCGGGTCGGGTTCCTGCCCGGCGTGGATGGCTCGCGTCGAGAAGCCCTGGTTCGCGGAATCGTTCGACATGAGATGCTCCTTCATCGGGGCGGTTTCCGGACTGCTCGCCAGTACGAGACCAGATCGATGCGCGTGATGATACCGACGACCTGACCGCCCGCCGTCGCCAGCACACCGGGATTGCCCGCCAGCAGCAGCCGATACGCCTCGTCGAGTTGCACGCCCAGGTCCAGGGCCGGCAGCGGGCGGGCCATGATCTCGCCGACCTTCACGGCGCCCGGATCGAGGTTGTCGTGCAGCAGCCGGGCCAGCGTCACCTCCTGCATACTGCCGACCGGCTTGCCGTCCAGCAAGACCGGCAACTGCGAGATGCCGGTCGATTGCATCAGTGTGATTGCCGCATCGACGGTCGCGTCCGGGTTGATGGCCTGCAAGGGGCGCGGGCTGCGCATCCGCATCAGGTCGCCGACCGTCTGGCGCGGCTGCTCCTCCCACAGCAACTGATTATCGGCGAGCCAGGAATCGTCGTAGAACTTGCTCAGGTAATTGCGGCCCGTATCGCACACCATCGTCACGACGAAATCGTCAGCCGTCAGCCGCTGGGCATAGCGCAGAGCGGCCGCGACGTTGGTGCCGCTGGAGCCGCCCGCGAGAATGCCCTCGGAACGCGACAGTTCGCGAGCCATGCGAAACGACTCCGCATCGCTGACGCGCACCCAGTCATCGACGAACTGGCTGTTGAAGGTCTTTGGCACGAAATCCTCGCCGATGCCCTCCACCTTCCACGCCTTCGGACTGCCTCCCGACAGCACGGACCCTTCGGGATCGGCGCCGATGATCTTGATGTCGGGATTTCGCTCCTTGAGATAGCGGGCGACGCCGGACAGCGTGCCGCCCGTGCCGACGCCGACGACGAAGACAGTCAGTTTGCCCTCGGTCTGCTCCCAGATCTCAGGCCCCGTGGTGCGGTAGTGGATCTCGGGGTTGGCAAGGTTCGTGAACTGGTTCGGCCTCCATGCCCCAGGGATCTCACGGGCCAGCCGGTCGGCAACGCCGTTGTAGCTCTCGGGGGAGTCCGGCGGCACGTTCGTCGGCGTGATGACGACTTCCGCTCCATAGGCCTTGAGGAGTTGAACTTTCTCGCGGCTCATCTTGTCGGGCAGGACGAAGATGCAGCGATAACCCTTGACGGCCGCGACCATTGCCAGGCCCACTCCCGTGTTGCCGGCCGTCGCCTCAATGATGGTACCGCCGGGCTGGAGCCAGCCGTGCCGCTCGGCCTCGGCGATCATCGCCATGCCGACGCGGTCCTTGACGCTGCCGCCGGGATTGGAGGATTCGACCTTGACGGCGACGATCGCCGCCACCTCCGCCGCCATACGCCGCAAACGGACCAACGGCGTATGGCCCACCGACTGGAGGATCGTATCGTGCATGAAGAGGGTCCCTCCTTTTGGATCGCTGTCATTCTATCGGCCCATCCTTTGGAATGACCAAGAAGGAAGGATTGCCGCTTGCGGCTTTGCAGGAGCCTGCAAAGCC
>JBBRIK010001273.1:0-2286 GCA_038221045.1 Gemmatales bacterium | reverse complement strand
AAGCAACTCGGCGAGGTGCGCCGCAATCTGGACCAGGCTGTCAACCGCGTCACGGCCGAGGCGCTCAAGCGCAAGGCGGCGCAGATGGGACAGATCAAGGAAATGACCGAGGATCCGCAGACTGGTTCACTGACGATTGTCGTCGAAGTGTAATTGGTCCGTTGTGTAAGGCCGATGGCGAACTAACTTCTTGCCGCTTGCGGCTTAGCGATCTTCTGCTAAGCCGCAAGCGGCAAGAAAACGAGAAGTTATTTCGTAGACGTTCCTTGGAAGTGGTCCCCAAGACGGACAACGGACAAAAAAATGAGCGTCATCATCCCCGAAGCGGAACTGCCTCAGGAACTCTCCGCCGAACAGGCGGTCGAGGCCGCCTACGCCAATGAGCTGGCCGAGGTGGCCTCGAAGCTCCAGCGCAACTTGCCCTGCCTCATCGAGTGCGACAAGGACCTGGGACCGTTCCTCTATCTCAACGTGCGCAATCGGCTGCGAGCGGCGCAACTGCGTTGCCTCTACCTCGATGGCCGGCCGCGCCAGGACGAACAGCCCGGTGCGATGCCGATGGGCATGATGGGCACCATGATCGCCCAACTGCGCGAGGCGGTGAGGGGCGCTGTTGAGCGGCGCGTTGTCGTGCTGCCGCATCTCGATCTGCTCACGACCAGCCAGGGCGGACTGACCGCCGAAGCGCGTGAGGTCATTCCGCTTCTCTACGAGAACCCGGAGTTGGTCTGGCTCGGCTTCAAAGATCCCTCGTTTCCACTGCCGCGCGTCATCGAGAACCTGTTTCCGCATCGCATCAGCCTCCTCGGCATCGGCCGCAATCGGCTCCGGCATCTGATCACCCAGCGCGAGAGCCGCAAGTTCGGACGGGAATTCAATCCCTGGGCGCTCTACAAGCACGTCTCGGGAGTCAACGCCGTCCGCCTGCGTCGCTTGCTGGCGACGCTCGAAGGCGAGGACTACCCCAGCGATCCCCGCCGCGCGTTTCGCCAGTTGCGCCAGGCCACGCTGACCGGCTCTCTCGAAGTGCCGAATATCGACCTCGACAAGGACATCGGCGGCTATGCGACGGTCAAGAAGCAACTGCGCTCGGAAATCCTCGAAGTGCTGACCCACAAGGATCAACTCCTCGAACCCGATGACATTCAGAGGCTCGAAGAGTTGATTCCCAAGGGCATGATCTTCTGGGGTCCGCCCGGCACCGGCAAGACGCTCTTCGCCAAAGGCATGGCGGCGGCCCTCGGAGCCGCCATCACCGTCGTGTCCGGACCCGAATTAAAGAGTAAATGGGTAGGTGAATCGGAGGAAAATTTGCGGCAGATCTTCCACAAGGCTCGCCAGTCGGCCCCGGCCATTATCGTCTTCGACGAACTCGACTCCTTCGCCTCCGCGCGCGGCACCTACACCGGCAGCGGCGTCGAGCATTCGATGGTCAATCAACTGCTGACCGAGATGGACGGTTTCCGCAAGGAGGACCTCGTTTTCGTCATCGGCACGACCAACTTCGTCGAGATCCTCGACCCCGCCCTCCTGCGCCCTGGACGGTTCGAGTTCCATCTGCACATTCCCCATCCCGACAACGACGACCGCAAAGCTATCCTGCAAATCTACGACAAGAAGATGCGTTTGCAGTTGTCGGAAGAGGCGCTCGAATACGCCGTCCGGCGGACGGGACGCGGCTACATGACGCCGACAGGGACGCCCTTCTCGGGCGATCACCTCAACGCCATGTGTCGCGCCATCGCTCGGCTGCGCATTCGCGAGAATCGCACGGATGCCTCGACGCCGCAGGACGTCGAACGCGGCTTGACGGAGTACGACGAGAAATGGGACCTGTCAGCGCGCGAGGAGAAATTGCTCGCCATTCACGAAGGCGGCCATGCCGTCGTGTCGTTGTATTGTCCGCTCTATCCGCCGATCGAGCGCATCACGATCAAGAGCGAGACGGCGTGGGCGCCCGGCTACACCGCCCATCAGCAGGACACGAGCATGCGCATCGGCCAGACGCGCGAGCAGCTTCTGGAAGACCTTTGCGTTCTGTTCGGCGGCATCGAGGCGGAGCGGTTGCTGTCCAACGACGTCTCGACTGGAGCGGCCGGCAGCGATCTGGTGCGGGCGACGAACACCGCGCGCTTCATGGTCGAGTATGCGGGCATGGGCAGCGAGACGGGCTTGCGGCAGTTCAGCCATCAGGTCGAGGGCGGACTGCGCCGCAGTCACGAGTTGTCGGAGGAGCAGAAGGCGTCCGTCGATCGGGCGGTCAATACGCTGCTCGCGGAGGCTCAG
>JBBRIK010001272.1:0-2293 GCA_038221045.1 Gemmatales bacterium | reverse complement strand
AGGCGAAGGAGCAGGGGCTGGAACCCGCCCAACTCCATCCTGTCGAGCAGGTCGCTTACCGGAAGATCCTGGAGCAGATTGGCCAGCAGTAGAGGTCAAGCGAGCGGGGCCAGTAATGGCCCCGGTTCGTCCGACTACCGGGGCCGGTAATGGCCCCGCTCGCCTGGCGAATCAATCACATACATTCTCAACACTGGAATGGAGTCCACCATGACCACAGCCTCCGCCACACTTCCGACGCTCGCCAACGAGCTGATGTCCCGCATCGAGGCGCGCACGGCTCGCGTCGCCGTTCTCGGTCTGGGCTACGTCGGTCTGCCGCTGGCCGAGACGTTCTCCTGGGGCGGCTTCCCCGTCCTCGGCTTCGACATCGATCCTGTCAAGATCGACCTGCTCAGCCAGGGCAAGAGTTACATCGGCCACATCTGCGCCGATCGCGTTGCCGAACTGCGCGACGCCGGCCGTTTCGAGGCCACGACCGATCCAGCCCGCCTCCGCGCTGCCGACGCCCTCATCATCTGTGTGCCGACGCCGCTGGGAGACGCCCGCGAACCGGACCTGTCCTTCGTCATCAGCACCGCCCGCACGATTCGCGATCAACTGCGCCGCGGCCAGATCGTCGTGCTGGAGAGCAGCACCTATCCCGGCACGACCGAGGACGTGGTTCGCCCGATCCTCGAAGAGAGTGGGCTCATCGCGGGGCGCGACTTCTTCCTCGCCTACAGTCCCGAGCGTGAAGACCCCGGCAACCGCGACTTCGCGACGAGGAACATTCCGAAGGTCGTCGGCGGGTTCGACGAGGCCAGCCGCGATCTCGCCGTTGCGCTGTACACGCCCGTCGTCGATGGCGTCGTGCCGGTTTCCAGCACGCAGGTCGCCGAGGCGTGCAAGATCCTCGAAAACACCTATCGCGCCGTCAACATCGCCCTGGTCAACGAGCTAAAGGCCGTCTTCGAGGCGATGAACATCGACGTTTGGGAAGTGATTGCCGCCGCCAAGACGAAGCCGTTCGGCTTCCAGGCGTTCTACCCCGGTCCCGGCCTGGGAGGTCACTGCATTCCGATCGACCCATTCTATCTGACGTGGGCGGCGCGCAAGGTCGGCGTCAACACGCGCTTCATCGAGCTGGCCGGCGAGGTCAATGCCGCCATGCCGCAGCGCGTCGTCGATCGCGTGGCCGAGGCGCTCAACGAGCATGGGATGCCCGTTCGCGGCAGTCGCATCTGTGTTCTCGGCGTCGCCTACAAGCGCGACGTCGATGACCCGCGCGAGTCGCCGGCGTTTCCGATCATGGAGTTGCTCCAGCAGCGCGGCGCGGTGGTCACCTACAACGATCCGCATGTCCCGGCGCTGCCGCACATGCGTCACCACAGCATCCGGCTCAGCAGTCAGGAACTGACGCCCAAGTTCCTCGCCGAGCAGGATTGCGTGTTGGTGATTACGGATCACACGGCGTATGACTTCGACTTTATCTTGCGGCACGCTCTGCTCGTGGTCGATACGCGCAACGCGACGGCGGGATGCGCGACGGGCAAGAGTCGAGTTGTGAAGGCGTAACACACCCGCCGCTCGCGGGGACGCGAGCGGCGGCAGGAGTTTCCGAATGACAGTCTGTCTGGTTACCGGCGGAGCCGGTTTCATCGGTTCGCATCTGGTCGAGGCGCTGCTTCAGCGAGGACATCGCGTCCGCGTGCTGGACAATTTCAGCACCGGCGATCCGTCGAACCTCGAGGCCGTTCGACAGGAAGTCGAGGTCCTCGAGGGCGACGTGATTGACCTGGAGACGACGAAGCGTGCCGTTCGCGGCGTCGAGGTGGTTTACCATCAGGCGGCGCTGGCGTCGGTGCCGCGCAGCATCGCCGATCCGCTGGCGACTCATGCCGCCTGCGTCACCGGAACGCTTCATCTCTTGCAGTCCGCTCGTGAGGCGGGAGTTCGGCGCGTGGTCTACGCCGCCAGCTCCAGCGCTTACGGCGCCTCGACGAAGTTGCCCAAGAGCGAGACCGATCCGACGTTGCCGCTCTCGCCCTACGCCGCGGCCAAACTTGCGGCGGAACACTACTGCGCCGCCTTCAGCGAGGTTTACGGACTCGAAACCGTGCGGCTGAGGTACTTCAACATCTACGGCCCGCGGCAGATGCCCGACAGTCCCTACGCGGCGGTCATTCCGCTGTTCATGCAGGCAATGCTCGAAGGCCGTTCGCCCTGCGTCAACGGCGACGGCCAGCAGTCGCGCGACTTCACTTTCGTCGAGGACGCGGTGCAGGCAAACCTGCTCGCGGCCGAGGCGCCA
>JBBRIK010001271.1:0-2296 GCA_038221045.1 Gemmatales bacterium | reverse complement strand
GCAGAGACACAGTCGCCTGATCGAGGAGCCGTTCCAGCGATCGACCGCGGCGAACCACACAGGTACGTTCCAGCAGTTTCCAGATTTCGCCATTCTCTTCCACGCCGTCCTCGAAAAGAAGGACCGTGGGGCGACAGATGTCCCCCAGCGGCGAGGCTTCCGCAAGAGGCGCGGCCTCGGTGGCGGACACGCCGGGACCGAGGATCACGCAGTCTCCCTTGCCCTCGCGCAGCGAGTCGGCGGCCGAGCCGGCGCCGGGAAGAACGGTGACGCGGATGTCTCCGCCATCAATGGCGGCGAGGATCTGACCCCGGCAATTCTCGTCCGGTTCGACCACGAGCAGAGTGTGGCTCCTCCGACCCGAGTAGCTCTTGAGGTGATCGAGCATGCGTTCCAGCACGTCCGCCGACTGCACGGGTTTCTCGACGAAGCCCCACGCGCCCGCCTGAAAAGCGCGTTCACGGGCGTCGTCCGTCGAGATGATACAGACGGGGATGTGGCGCGTGGTCAGGTCGCCCTTGAGCCGGGCCAGGACACGCCAGCCGTCGATGTCGGGGAGGGAGATGTCCAGCGTAACCATCTGAGGATGATGCTGATGCGCCAATGTGATGGCGGGAATCCCCAGCGAGCTGACCAGTCCCTTGAAGCCCTTCTGGCGTGCCAGATCGAGCAGGATGCGGGCGAAGGAAAGATCGTTCTCCACGATCAGCAGTATGCGATCGCTGGACTTGAGGTTGGCGCGGTCGTCGCCGGCCTCATTGTGCAAAAGCGTCAGTTCCTCCTCGGTGGACGCCTCAAGGACGGCGGGCGTCGTTTCGGGCAGAGCGCGTGCGGCGGGGCGGACGGGGGCGGGGATGCGCGACTCGATCAGGCCCACCACTGGTTTGCGGGGCGCGCGAGGAACGTAGGCCTGGGGCAGGTAGAGTGTGAAGGTACTTCCCTTGGAAGGCATACTGACCAGGCGAATCTCGCCTCCGAGCAGCCGGGAGAGTTCGCGGCTGATGGCCAGGCCCAGGCCGGTGCCGCCATACTTGCGGCTGGTGCTGCCGTCGGCCTGCTGGAACGCCTCGAAGATGATCTGCTGTTTGTCGGGCGAGATGCCGATGCCGGTGTCGGAAACGGAGAAGGCCAGCACTTGCGAGGCGGTGTTCAGTTCTTCCTGATCGAAACTCCAGCCGTCCCGCGCCGGCTCGATCGTCAGCGACACGCAGCCTCGATGGGTGAACTTGAAGGCGTTGGAGAGGAGGTTCTTGAGCACCTGCTGGAGGCGCTTGGCGTCCGTGAAGACCGAATGCGGCAACTCCGGCGACAGGAAGATGCTGAACTCAACGTTGCGCGTCTCGGCGACGTGCCGGAAAGTCCGCTCGACGTAGCCATGCAGGTCGTCGAGTTCCACCTCGCTGGCCTCAACGACGACGGTGCCGGATTCGATCTTCGACAGGTCGAGAATATCGTTGATGAGCATGAGTAGATCGTTGCCGGCCGAGTGGATCGTCTTGGCGAACTCCATCTGGCGGGGCATCAGGTTGCCCTCGGCGTTTTTCGAGAGCTGTTCGGACAGGATAAGCAGACTGTTGAGGGGCGTTCGCAGCTCGTGCGACATGTTGGCCAGGAACTCCGATTTGTACTTGCTCGTCAGGGCCAACTGTTTTGCCTTTTCTTCGAGGGCCTGACGGGCCTGTTCGACCTCCTGGTTCTTGCGTTCGACTTCCTCGTTCTGGTGGGCCAACTGGCGAGCCTTCTCCTGAAGCTCGCTGTTGGTGTTCTGCAACTCCTCCTGCCGGCTGCCCAGTTCCTCGGCCAGCGACTGGGACTGCTTGAGCAGGTCCTCGGTACGCATGTTGGCCTCGATAGTGTTCAGCACGATGCCGATTGATTCGGTGAGCTGATCGAGGAAGTTATGATGCGTGGGATTGAAGCCATCGAAGGACGCCAGTTCGAGGACGCCCTTGACCTGTCCCTCGAAGACGACCGGCAACACGAGAATGTGGCGAGGCGGTGCATCCCCCAGACCGGAAGAGATGCGGACGTAGTCGGGTGGGACATTGGTCAGCATGATCTTCTGTTTTTCCAGTGCGCACTGGCCGACGAGTCCCTGTCCCAGGCCGACGCTGCGTCCGAGGGCGGCCAATCCACCCTCGAAGGCGTAGCTGGCCAGCAACTTCAGTTGAGCCTGTTCGCCGACACCGTCGAGCATGTAGAAGACGGCATACTGGGCCGAGACGACGGGGGCGAGTTCGGAAAGGATGAGCCGGCCGACGGTGGTAAGGTCGCGCTGGCCCTGGAGCATGCGGCT
>JBBRIK010001270.1:0-2298 GCA_038221045.1 Gemmatales bacterium | reverse complement strand
GGCGCGTTCGGCGGCCTGCGCTCGAGGAGTAGAATACAGCAATGGGTTCAGCATCCCTCCGTCAGCAGGCCATCCAGGCCATCGCCTCCGCGAAGCACAAGCTCAATCGGGTCAGTTTCAAGGAGAAGCACCTCAAGGACCTCTTCGGCGAAAACGTCTTCAACGAAGAAGTCCAGCGCCAAAGGCTCCCGAAGCCCGTCTTCAAGGCGCTGCAAAAGACCATCAAGCAGGGCGCGCCCCTCGACCCGGCCATTGCCGACAGCATTGCCACGGCCATGAAGGACTGGGCGATGGAAAAGGGCGCGACGCACTTCACGCACATGTTCCAGCCGATGACCGGCCTGACGGCCGAGAAGCACGATAGCTTCCTGGCGCCGACCGCCGACGGCAAGGCCATCACCGAGTTCAGCGGCAAGGAACTCGTCCGCGGCGAACCCGACGCATCGTCGTTCCCCTCCGGCGGCATCCGCGCCACCTTCGAGGCCCGTGGCTACACGGCCTGGGACCCGACCAGTCCCGCTTTCCTCCACGAAGGCCCCAACGGCGCGACGCTCGTCATCCCGACGGCCTTCCTCAGTTGGACCGGCGAGGCCCTCGACAAGAAGACGCCGCTGTTGCGCTCCATGCAGGCGCTCTCGACGCAGGCCCTGCGCATCTTGCGCCTCTTCGGCGACAAGGACTGCAAGAAGGTCTTCACGACCGTCGGCCCGGAGCAGGAATACTTCCTGATCGACAAGAACTTCTTCTACGCCCGGCCCGACCTCATCAACGCCGGCCGAACGCTCTTCGGCACCAAGCCGCCCAAGGGACAGGAGTTGGAGGACCAGTACTTCGGCTCGATCCCCGAGCGCGTCCTGGCCTGCATGGCCGAGGCCGAGGCTGAGATGTTCAAGCTCGCCGTCCCGGTCAAGACCCGGCACAACGAGGTGGCCCCGAGCCAGTACGAGATCGCGCCGATCTTCGAGGACTCGAACCTCGCGACCGACCATCAGATGCTGACGATGGAGATCCTCCGTCGCACCGCCGACAAGTATGGCCTGGCGTGCCTGCTGCACGAGAAGCCCTTTGCCGGCATCAACGGTTCGGGCAAGCACAACAACTGGTCGATGTCCACCGACAGCGGCGACAACCTGCTCAACCCCGGCGACACGCCGCACGCCAACACTCAGTTCCTCGTCTTCTGCGTCGCGGTCATCCGCGCCGTCGCGAAGTATCCCGAGTTGCTCCGCGTTTCGGTGAGCGGGGCGCACAACGATCATCGCCTCGGCGCCAACGAGGCACCCCCGGCCATCATCTCCATCTTCCTCGGCGAGCAACTCCAGGACGTGATGGATCAACTGGAAAAGGGAACGCCGACGAGCACCAAGCAGGGCGGCTTCATGGACATCGTTTCGGTGCTGCCGAAACTGCCGCGCGACGCCGGCGACCGCAACCGCACCAGCCCGTTCGCGTTCACCGGCAACAAGTTCGAGTTCCGGGCCGTCGGCGCTTCGCAGTCGATTGCCGGCCCGAACACGGTGCTGAACACCATCGTGGCCGAGTCGCTTGACTTCATCGCGACGAACCTCGAGAAGGCGGTCAAGGGCGGCAAGCCTCTGGATCAGGCGGTCCAGGACCTGTTGCCGGGCATCCTCAAGGAGAGCAAGAAGGTCGTCTTCAACGGCGACAACTACTCCGAGGAGTGGCACAAGGAAGCGGAGAAGCGCGGCCTGCCGAACCTCCGCAACACGGTCGATGCCATGCCGGTCATCACGCGCAAGGACACGATCGAACTGTTCGGCAAGTACAAGGTCTACAGCGAGCGCGAGCTGCAGAGCCGGTACACGATTCTGTGCGAGAACTACGTCAAGACCGTCAACATCGAGGCTCAGTTGATGTCCATGATGGGCCGCACGATGATCCTGCCGGCGGCGCTGCGCTACCAGGCGGAAGTGGCGGGCGCGGTCAACGCCACGAAGACGGCCGGCGTCGATAACCAGGCCCAGGTGGAATTGCTGAAGTCGCTGACCGCGACCATCACCGAGTTCCAGTCGTCGCTCGCATCGCTGGACAAGCCCCTGCACCACACGGCCGAGGGCGACGTCTACGCTCACGCCAAACATTCGCGCGACGCCGTCCTGCCGGCCATGGCCGCCGTGCGGACGCTGGGCGACAAGCTGGAGACGGTCGTGGCCGACGACCTCTGGCCGTTGCCGACGTATCGTGAGATGTTGTTCATCAAGTGAGGATGGGATGACGCCGCTTGCGGCCTTGCAGAAGATTGCTAAGCCGCAAGCGGCACCTCCATACCCACATTAC
>JBBRIK010001269.1:0-2316 GCA_038221045.1 Gemmatales bacterium | reverse complement strand
CCCTGATCGTCAGCACGGAGACCGGGACGGTCCGCGCCTGCGTCCGCAAGGACGTCCTCAGCCCGACCCGGCTGGAGAGGCAGCGCCGGTTCTTCGGCGACCCGGAGGACCGTTCACTGCATGCCACGTACTTCGGCGACTTCCGCGACGGGGTCGTCAAGGAGCCGTTTGCCTTCCTGCACCGCGATTTCTGTGAGCTACCGTACAAACCCGTCCGAGCGGTAAGCGTCAGCGACGGCAGCAGAACCGTCGCTGACGCTTCCGGCTCGGACAGATCGACTCGCTTGGAACACACCCTCGAGGTTGAAGCTCCCATGTCCCGACCGAAGACACCCGCACATGCGGCCTCCGACCATCATCCTCAGACCGTCACGGACCCCAGCCGGCCGGCCGCTCCTGAGGGGGTTACCGTCCGCATGTATCGCCAGGGGCTGGGCGACTGCTTCCTGCTCACTTTTCCCGCGGACGACGGCTCTCCCTTTTTCATGCTGATCGACTGCGGGGTCATTCTCGGCACCCCGGCGCCCGGCGTCATCATGACCAGGGTCGCCCAAGACATCAAGGAGCGGACGGGCGGCCGTGTCCACGTCCTCGTCGCCACGCACGAGCACTGGGATCACCTGTCCGGCTTCGTCCAGGCCCAGGAGGTCTTCAAACAAATCACGATCGACGTCCTGTGGCTGGCGTGGACGGAGGACGCGAAAGACCCGCTCGCCCAGCGCCTCAAAGCCCAGCGCCACAACGCCCTGCGGGCCTTGCACCAAGCGGTCGCCGCCATGCGGGCCGTGGACCACGAATCGGACGCCTCGCGGCGGATCGAGGAGGTTCTCGGCTTCTTCGGCGGCCTTGGCGCCCAGGGCGGCGGCGCAAAAACGGGGGACTCTTTGGCGTTTCTCCGCGAGCACAGCAAGTCCATCCGCTTCTTCCACCCCAACCAGCCCCCGGTCGCGCTGCCCGGCGTGGGCGGCGTGCGCGTCTTCGTCTTGGGGCCGCCGGAGGACGAGTCGATGATCAAGAAAACCAACCCGACGAAGAAAGGCCAAGAGGTCTACACACTGACGTCGGCGCTCAGCCCCGAGGCCGCGTTCTTCACTGCCGTGGGACACGAGACGGGGGACGACGAGGAGGAGCTGAGCCACGCCGAAAAAGAAGAACGAGAACGGAGCTTCCCGTTCGACGAGTCCCGCAAAATCGCGCCGGAGCGGGCGAAGGAAGACCCCTTCTTCCAGACCCACTACGGGTTCGCCGCCAACTCCCGCGACGCCTGGAAGCGCATCGACAGCGACTGGCTGTCGGCGGCGGGGCCGCTGGCCCTCCAGCTCGACAACAGCACGAACAATACCAGCCTGGCCCTCGCGATCGAACTGGTCGGCAGCGGCAAGGTGCTCCTGTTCCCCGGCGACGCGCAGGTGGGGAACTGGCTCTCGTGGGAGCAATGCGGCTGGTCCTTGCCTGACGCCGCCGGGAAGGACCGGCCGGTCAACGCGGCGGACCTCCTGGCGCGGACGGTGCTGTACAAGGTCGGGCACCACGCCAGCCACAACGCCACCGCCCGGGCTAAGGGGCTGGAGCTGATGACCAGCCCCGACCTGGTGGCCATGATCCCGGTCGATCACGACATGGCGGAAAAGAAGCGCTGGGACATGCCGTTCCAGGCACTGCTCAAGCGGCTGGAGGAGAAGACTGCCGGGAGGGTCTTGCGCATCGACAAGGGCATGGGGCAGAAGCCGGCAAACGTATCCGCCGCCCAGTGGCAGGCGTTCCAGGACCGCGTGACCGTGTCGGATCTCGCCATCGACTACGCCGTCCTGGAGTGAGAGCGTGTTTGCAAATCGTCTGAACAATAGTTGTACTGTGCGAGATGTAGCAAAAGCCCGGCGAACCGGTTGCGTGAGCTGCCGGGTAGGAGCGGCAAAACCCGGCAGCTCAGGCAGCCGGTTCACCGAACGCTGACAGTAGAAGTAGTTGTAGAACTACTGAGGAACTTGGATGCCGGGGTAATATTCGGAGCGATCAGCCCTGCCCACGGCGGCGTCAAGCCGCGCGTTGGCGGTGAAACCCTTGTCCTGATTCTCGCCTTCACACCAGGAGGCGGCGACTATCCCTAACGCTGAGAAGGATTGCAACGAGCGCACTAGCGGCAGGAAACTTCGAGATTTACTAAAGGACTGCACTTTCCGAAAAGACCTATGATCGCCGGCCCAAGTCGTCTTAACAAAAAGGCTCTCCGGTCACGATGGTGGTGCTTACAAATCCCACCGCAACCAGGAGAGCCAAGGATGGCCGCATGGCGCTTGCCCGCCGAACTCGCTCTGT
>JBBRIK010001268.1:0-2317 GCA_038221045.1 Gemmatales bacterium | reverse complement strand
ATGGCCTGGCAGAGCACCTGGCTGGAAAACTTCGACTGCGATCTCCCGTCGATGGTCCCCTATCCGCGGAGGCCGCTGACCGTCCTGCTGGAGCATGCCGCGCGCCGCTTCCCGAAGCACGCTGCCTGCACGCTCTACGGACGGCCCATCACCTATGCCGAACTGGACGACCGCGCCCGCCGGCTGGCGGCCTCGCTCATCAAGATGGGCGCCGGGCCGGGCAAGCATGTTGGTCTGCTGCTGCCGAACATCCCGGAATACCTCATCGCCTTGCAGGCGACCTGGCTGGCCGGCGCGACGGCCCTGCAACTCAGTCCGCTGATGGTCGCCGAGGAACATCAGCACTGGCTTGAAGCGACCGGCTGTCATATCGTCATCACGCTCGATTTGCTGGTGCCGAACGTGGAGCCGTCGATAGCGCATGGCCCGCTCGAACATGTGATCGTCACCTCGCTGGGGGAACGGCTCGCTCTGTGGAAGGGCTTCTTCTATCGTCTGGAGCGCGTGCGTCGAGGCGGATCGATCTGGCTGCGCGACAATGGCAAGCATCATCTGTTTGACACGATGCTGCACGAGGAACCGCTGGCGAAGGGCGTTGAGGTCGATCCCGAACACGACGTGGCCGTGCTGGCCCCCACTGGGGGGACGACGGCATCGCCCAAGGCGGTCGAGTTGACGCATCGCAACCTGCTGGCCAACGCGATGCAGCTGCGCGAATGGTGTGGCGGCGACGATGGCGTCGAGGGCATCCTCGGGGTGCTGCCGTTCTTTCACTCCTACGGTCTGGCCGTCTCGGTGCTGACGTGCTGGGCGAAGGTATCGACGCTGCATCTGTATCCGCGCTTCGAGGCAAAGGCGGTCCTGCACGTTCTGGAGAAGATGAAGCCGGAGATCGTGCCGGCCGTGCCGGCGATGCTGAACGCTCTGAACGGCCTGATGCGCAAACGGCCTCACGATCTGTCGTTCATCCGCTCGGTCATTTCGGGAGCGTCGGCCCTGTCGCCGGAAGTGCGGCGCGAGTTCGAGTCGCATGGCTCGCGCAATGTCATCGAGGGATATGGCCTGACCGAAGCGAGTCCGGTAACCCATGCGAACCGCATGGGCGAGGGCAATCGTCCCGGCACGATCGGCCGGCCTCTGCCCGACACCGAGGCGCGGATCGTCGATACCGCGACGGGGCTGGAAGAACTGCCGGTCGGCGCGGTGGGCGAGTTGATCGTGCGCGGGCCGCAGGTGATGAAGGGCTATTTCAACAATCCGCTGGCGACGGAGGCGGTCCTCCGTGACGGCTGGCTCTTCACCGGCGACATGGCTCGGAAGGACGCCGACGGCTTCTACACCATCGTCGATCGCAAGAAGGACATCATCAAGACCTCTGGTTTCCTGGTCTTTCCAGCGGAAGTCGAGGAAGTGCTGCTGACCTTCCCCGGCGTCGCGGAAGCGGCCGTCGTCGGTCAACCCGACGCGGATCGAGGCGAGATGGTCAAGGCGCTGGTCGTTCCGCGTGCCGGAATGCGTCTCGACCTGTCGGCCCTGGAGGAGCATTGCAAACTGCACCTGGGCAAGCACAAGCGGCCGAAGTCGCTCGAAGTGGTGGCGGAGTTGCCGAAAAACTTCCTCGGCAAGGTGCTTCGCCGCCGTCTGCGCGAGACCGAGGTCGTCGCGGTGAACGGCAACGGGCAGGTCTGAATGACAGGTGACGTGGCCTGACAATTGCAAGGTTTTCCAGGGAGAGCAGCCCATTCTCTCCCTGGAAAACCCTCATGTCGGATATCAAGAAATCCCCTTCTGCTCCTCGCAAGCGAGCTTTCGATGTCGAGGAAGTAATGCGCCGACTCCGCGAGGTAGTGGCACCCTATCCCAAGGCGGCGTTGTTCGAGTTGGCGGCCGAGGGTCACAACTCGGTCTTCGAGATCCTCATCGCCTGCATCATTTCGATTCGCACGCGAGACGAAACCTCGCTCCCGGTCGCGCGTCAACTTTTTGCCCAGACTCCGGCGGCAGTCGCCGCTCTTTCGGCGAAGGAAATCGATCGTCTCATCGGCGCCTGCACCTTCCATGAGCCGAAGGCTAAAACCATCCGCGACATCGCTTTGAAAACCATCGCGGAACACGACGGCGTCCTGCCTTGCGATCGCGAAGTGTTGCTGTCCTTTCACGGCGTCGGCCCCAAGTGTGCCAATCTCGCTCTGGGCATCGCCTGCAATCTGCCTCTCATCGGCGTCGATATCCACGTCCATCGCGTCACGAATCGATGGGGCCTTGTCGAGGCCAACACGCCTGAGAAGACGATGGTAGCGTTGCAGGAGAAGTTGCC
>JBBRIK010001267.1:0-2317 GCA_038221045.1 Gemmatales bacterium | reverse complement strand
GTCTTGCGCGTGTCGAGAATGAGGACCGGCAAGTCCGCGACAAGATCGACATACTTGCGCGTCAGGCTGGCGACGCCGCTGAGCCGTTGAAGGAAGTTGAGGATGATGCGTTCGGTCGAAAGGATGGCGGCCATGCTGCCGCGTACGACGGCGAGGGTCGTTCCGGGCGTCAACCGCGCGCCTTCCTCGACGAGCGGAGCGAACATGACGGCGGACTGAGCGCGGGCGTAGAGCAGTGAGGCCACTTGCAGTCCCGCCACGACGCCGAGTGAGCGGGAGGCAAAGAGCGCCTCACCCTGCAAGTCCGGCGGAATGGTAGCGGCGCAGGTCAGATCGCCGGCATCGCCCAGGTCCTCCGCGAGAGCGAGATCGATGAGTTGAAAACAGGCGGCGTGTTCGGCGTAGTTGAAGGTCATGGCGGCCCAGGGTAATCCTACTGTGCGAGGTCAGGCGAGCAGCGACTGCACCCCCCTGAATTCGCAGAGGTGTCTTTCAGCCCCCTTCAGGGGGCTTTGGCATGTAGCCCGGTCCTTCGGGGCCGGGCGACTTGTTCCCGTGGAGCGTTACCGGGCCAGACTCCCCACCTTCAGGAGATACAATTTGGGACCCACATTCATGCCGATACTCAGGGTATCATAGTCCACACCACCCACTTCTTTCTGGCCGACGAACTTGTTGTTCAGATGAACGCTCAACACCTTGCCTTCTCGGGTTAGACGAAAGGTCGTTTTACTGCCTTGAAACCCAACAGGCGGATTGTGGCGAACTCCCGCGATATCGACGGCTCCAGTCCAGAGAATGACCGTGTCCGGCCCACTCTCTTTTCCTGCTTTCAGCCGGAAGGTCAGGGAGCAATACTGCGGCAGAGAGCATTCCCCGGAAATGTGGAAATTGCCGCTCATCGCCAGCGGAGTCGGCAGGGTGATGAGTGAATCGGGCCCTGGCTTGGCCATTTCGAGCCAGGTTTCCACACCTTGCTTCCCCAGGCGGAACCCTTCCCCCTTCCAGCCGTCGGGAAGTCCTCGCTCATGATCCTTTGCTTTGCTGAAATCCTCGTTGACGAACATCGTTGACTGGCCCGGCTTCGGCTGCTCCTTCGGATTCTTGTCGTCCCGATTCTCCGGCGAGCCACCCTCGGTCCCCTTGCCCTGAGCCACATCCTTCCCACTTTTTCCGCCGACGAGGACGATCCCCAGCGCGACGCCTCCCGCGAGCAAAAGTACCCCCGCAGCCAGGTGCCACCATTCCAGGCGGCGAGGCCGCTCCGCCTTGTTCGGCAACGGCTGCGGGTCGGCGATAGTCGAGGCTTGCGCTACGGGTAGCACCATCGGTTGCGGGTCGGCCAGGATCGAGGCGATGGGCAGCATCCCCGGCTGGGCCATCGTCGGCGGATGGGCAGCGCCCAACGGCGACATTGTCTCCAACCCGCCGCCCGGTCGGGCCGGCCCTGTCTCCACCGCGGCCCCAGGCCGCGCTGCCGCCCCACGTCCCCATTCCTTCAGTGCGTGGCTGAACTCGTCCACGTCCGCGTGACGATCTTCCGGCCGGACCGACATTGCCTTGCGAATAATCGCGTCCAGAATCGCGTCCACTTCGGGGCGGAATTGCGACGGCGGAGGCGATGGTTTCCGCGCGACGTGATGCGCGAGAATCTGCATCGTGTCGCCCTCCACCGGCAACCGGCCTGTCAGCAACTGAAACAGCACCACCGCCAGACTGTAGAGGTCGGTCCTCATGGTCACCGGCCCCAACTCCACTACCGCCTGTTCCGGGGCCATGTACGCCGGCGTCCCCAGCAGCGCCCCCTCGCCCGTCAGGTGCGCCGACTCGGCGTGGACGTGAGCCAGGCCGAAATCCGTCAGGATCGGCGTGCCGTCCTTCGGCAAGAGGATGTTCGCCGGCTTCAGATCGCGGTGAATGATGCCCTTGGCGTGGACCGCCATCAGCGCCTCGGCGATCCGCAAAACGAGAGCGACGGCCGCACGGTCGTTCACCCGCCGCAGCTTTGCCATGCGTCCGGCGAGGCGCGGTCCTTCGACGAACGCCATCACTACGAACGGCGTCCCATCCTGCTCGCCCACATCGTGGATCTTACAAACATAGGGATGCTCCACGGCAGCTGCGGCGCGAGCCTCGCGCAGGAAGCGCTGCCGCATTAGTTTCTGATGTTCCGCGGGACCGCTGAACTGCGGCACCTTCAGCGCGACGAGCCGCCGCAACTCCATGTCCTCTGCCTGGTAGACGGTCCCCATCCCGCCTCGGCCCAGTTCGCGCACGATGCGATAGCGGCCAATAAACTGCGAAGGCGGCATCGCCG
>JBBRIK010001266.1:0-2318 GCA_038221045.1 Gemmatales bacterium | reverse complement strand
TCGGGCGACTACGCCCCCCGCCAACCCCCCCCGCCCCCGGCTCATGCCGCGATACTGCCGTTCGACGCCGAGCAGACCGACTTGCAGATCGAAGAAGATGGGATCGTCGCCGCACAGCTCGCGGAGCAGGAGCCAGTCCTCGGCACGCAGGCCGTTACTATCGTCGGGCTGGGCGGGAAAGGGTTCGCCGGTCACGTCCTGGTAGATGCTCGGCAGGCTGTCGTCGAACTGGTGTTTCTTGTAGAGCCAGATGCGGCGGATTTCGTGCAACTCGTCGGCCGTGATGAGCGACAGGCCGCGGAAATCGGCCGGCCCTTCCTGGCGAATGCTCTGCTGGGCTTCGAGGACGCGCCGCAGCCAGTGTTCGCGGATTTCCTTGGTATAGGGTCCGGGGATGGTGCGATCGTGGAACAACTGGACATTGCCATTCATGCGGCGAAAGTCGCGTTTGTCGCGGTCGGGCTGGTCCAGTTCGTTGCGCAATTCGAGGAGGGGAGTCATCCAGACTTTTTCCTCGTCGTTCTTGATCATGGCCTCCATCGAGCGATCCTTGTCCACGACGGTGCAGACCCAGCAGCCGAAGCGGCTGGAGCCGCAACTGGGCGTGGTCGTATCGACGACGAGCGGACACTCGCCGCCCTCGGAGGCCCCCTGGTACATGCCCAGGAGCGTCTTGTTATCGTGGCCCCAGGGGTTCTTGACCTGCATCAGATAGAGCCAGACGTCGTCGTTGGCCCAGTCCTCGACGGGGGTGTAAACGAGCGAGTTCGGCAGCGCCAGGTTGGGGCTGAGGCGTTCGCGGATGCGTTTGCCTTCGAGCCTTGTCATGCGCGCTGCACGCGCCTGGCTCTCGGCCTTGCGCGTGCCGAGGACAAGGATGGCCTCGCCATGCTGGCGCACCACGTCGCGGATGAACTTGTTCGACGGCCTGATTTTTAGACGCTCCGTGCACCAGCGAAACTTCTGCCGGGGCGCCGGATAGCCGTGGCCGATGAGGCTGACCCAGAAGGAATCCTCGATCTCCGGCGTCAGCTTGTGCGGCGTGATCGGCATCTCTTGCTCGCGGGCCGCCTGGCGCATCCGATTCAGTGAGTTCTCGACCCAGGCGGAGACGAGCGGCTGTTCGACGAGGGTATCGGTGGAGATAACGTGAACCGGCTTGGTCCGCTGGGCCGGCGGCAGCTCGCGCAGCGCGATCCACACCAGTTGCAAGACGGCGGTGGAGTCCTTGCCGCCCGAATAGCCGATCACCCAGGGGACGGCATCGCACAGGTAGAGGGCGCGGACCTCCTCAGCCATCGCCTGCATGGTGCGCGCCAGGCCGAGTTCCTGAAAAGCGGTGGGCCGTCCTCCCGCGTTTTTGGGCTTATCGGCCATGACGTCTCCCCAGGTAATCCGCTTCGAGTTCCTGTTCTTCGGGAGACAGGTCGAGTCCGAGGTGCTTCTTGATGGCATTGCCGGTGAGGGCGACGTTGACCGTCTTTTTCGACAGCCGGCCGGCGCTCATGGCCCGTCCTTCCCAGACTGCGTTGGTGCGCGACCAGTCGAGCGACGACAGCTTGGCCAGCCGTTTCTTCCAGTCGGTGGGGTGCTTGCGGAGCAGGGCATTGCCGGCCCGCGCCAGGGCGGCAAGAGCGAGGCTGTGGGAGTGGATGTAGTCCCGGCGCAGGTCGCCGGCAGGCACCTTGCGCTCGCGCGCCAGGTCCCAGTCGGAGACGTGACGGGCGACCTCGTTCCAGAAATGGGCCGCCAGGTCTACGCGCTCCTCGACGGGACGGCTGTCCAGTCCCGACAGCAGCATTTGCGTCGAATGGTAGATGCCGCTGAGCGTGAACAGCTTCAGCGAGCGGTTGGAAATGGTGGTCCGTTGCGTTTCGGTCAGGGTGGTGAAGACCGGCACCTTTTGCAGCAGCGCCTTGCTGACGAAAGCAGCCTCGTCGCGATGGTCGTAGAGGATGCTGAGCGAGGTCGCGGGGCGGACGGCATAGCGGTTCAGGTCCGCGAACATCTGCTGGCAGCGCTTCAACCCCACGTCGAGAAAGAAGACAACCGCGATGGTCTCATCGCCGAGGTCCGGGTTCTCGCGGAGGGCGGCTTCGATGCCGGCCCGCCGGTGCTGGCCATCGTTGATGACGAAACGCGACTTCATCGGAATGCGGAGTTGGCCGAGGCTGCGTTCGGCGTCCTCCTTGCCCATCGCCTCGAAGCGGGCCTCGCCATCAATGGAGGCGGTGAGAGCGGAGAAGACATAGTCTCTGGGTCGTCCGAGGAGGTAGCCGGCGATCTCGGGGACGCGTGCCTTGTTGAGGATGCGCTGG
>JBBRIK010001265.1:0-2320 GCA_038221045.1 Gemmatales bacterium | reverse complement strand
CGTCGCGCTGATCGATCAGCAGACGGGCCGCCAGGTCGGCAGGGCGGCTTACTCGAACAACAGCGGCTACGCCTACCTCACCGGGGTCCCCGTCGGCCTGTACTGGGTCCAGGTGACGAAGCCGGGATTCCAGACCGTCCGCCACTACTGTCACGTCCGCGCCGCGAATAACTCGATTTCGCAGCAGATCTTCCTGAAACGCTGACGTTTCGCCCCGGCGAGCGCATCCCACTCGGGGCGCGCTCGCCGGCGGCGAAGGGTGGCACACAAGGGTTCCGAGTTTCTGGGGAGTTTACGGTCATGCCCTCGTTTCGCAACTTGTTGCGCTCCCGCCGGCTGTACGTCCGGCTGCTGTTCAACGGTCTCCTGCTGTTTCTGGTGAGCGGGTTTGCCAGGGAAACGCTCGGACTGAACGAGACGATCTGTGAGGTGTACCTGGCTGGAAGGCAGTTCTGGCGGGGCGCGCTCGAGGTGTTCGACCGGGCGCCGCTGGTCATCGAAGCCCTGGTGGGCGGTCTCGATCTACTCGTGTACTTGCTGGCGCTTCGGGCCGTCGGCTCGTACGTCAAGAACACTCCCACCTATCTCGATGCCCTCGTGCTGCTGCGCGTCAGCCTGCGTCAGGGCATCATCACTTTCTCGAACGTCCAGTTGCGTTTGCTGATCGGCTTCCCCGTCTCGGTGACGGCCTTGCTGCTCAGCAACGGCGTCGTCTCGCTCTTGGGGCTGAGCTACGCGATGGTGGTCTTCTGGTATCTCGGCACCGCCGTGAACCCGCGCCGCCTTGCCCGGACGATGGAGCTTCTCCATCGCGCCCTCGCTGGCGTACCCCAGTCGCTCGACGGCAACCTCGACGGAGGCGGCGAGCAGGGGATGTGATCCCGCTCGTCTTTGATTTCCTTCTCTTTCTGGAGGCAGATGCACATGTTCGACATCATCTTCGGTGTGATCCTGTTCCCCCTGCTCGTGTCGGTGATCCTGCCCTTCGCGCGGATGCGCCAGGTGTCTCTGGGCGTCTTGCACATGCTGCTGCGCCTGGGACTGCTGGCGGCGCTCGGCGCCTGCGCTGTGTTTCACATCAAGCCAGACCTCGCGCCGGCGGAGTTGGGCGAGTTCGTCCGGCGAATCCTCGGCGTGCCTTCTGTCGGCGTACTCGCCTGGGCCGGCAAGTGGCTCGGCGACCCGACCTGGGCTTTTGCCGCCATCGTCCTCGCGGTCCTGGGTTGGCTGATCCTGACCCTGCTCGACGCGGGCTATCAGGTGAGCAGCCTGATCGTGTATGTCAAGCGTTGGAACCGCGCGGCGCGGCGCGGGGTTCGCTCGCAGCGGCAGGCTAATGAGAGCGAAACCGCGAGGAAACCGGGACCCACAGGATTCGGCGACCTCGAAAAGACGGCCATGCTGCTGGAACAACTCCATCGGGGCGAGACGGAGCCGGCCGGCGAGACTGTGCGGCTGCGGGACGTCCTGCAAAACTCACGGGGGTGACGGAACGCGACACCGATACGTCACCGGGTCCGCCAGTCCCGATGTCGGGACTACGGACCCGGTCAACCTTCTCGACCATAACTCGATTCAACGGAGACTCTGCTCATGTTTTCTCGATTCCTGACTCCTGCTCCTCGGCAGGCCGCGCTGCAACGCGTCCTTGTCGTTCCAGCCGGCTGTACCAACGCGAGCAAGACCGCAACGCTGGAGGCGACGTTCCTGAGCAGTCTGGGCATGTTCCCGTCCGGGCTGCGTCTGTCGGTCGGCGATCAGCGCGAGATGGCGAGCTTGATCAAGCAAGCCCGCGACCGCTATGAGGCAATGCGCAACGGCGGCCTGCACAGTACGTTCGCCTACGAGTTTTCCAAAACGTACACGCTGTTCGACGGCGACCGGCCGCAAGCCACCGTGCAAATCCCCGACGTCATCGGCCAGGTCAGCCTGACAGGACGCGAGGCCACGGCAAAGGACCTCGAACTGTACGACACCTACAAGCAACTCCTTGACAGCGCGGACGTCCTCTGGGCTGTCGTCCATCTGACTCCGCCGCGCAACAGCGCCCAGGATGGGCTGCGCTTCTTCGAGGATTCGATGGCGGTGGGCGGGCTGCTCTCGGAATCCTTTCGCCGCCGGCTCAGGGCCAACCGGCCCTGCTCCGTCGCCATCGTTCCGACAAAGATCGATCAGATGTTCGACTCGCCCGAAGCCGCCCGCGAGACGATGACCGATTCCTTCCTGATGCGGCTGTTCCACGAACTCGTGGGTATCGTCCAGCAGTCGCAGTGCGTCACGGCAGCGACGATCTTCCCGGTGACGGCCTACGGGTTCGGCA
>JBBRIK010001264.1:0-2332 GCA_038221045.1 Gemmatales bacterium | reverse complement strand
GGCAAGCCGGCGTTGGGGACGCTCCATGTACTGCTCTTGAGTGCCGATGTCGTCATCGAGGTGTCGCCCCTGCTGGAGCGTGACTTGGATGAAGGTAGGCTAACAGCAGAGAAGCCAGCGTGTCAAGGAAGAAATGAAAATAATCGCGCCAGGACGTACCGCGACCACTCGAAATTGCGAGCCGTGACCGCAAGGGAGCGGTTGGAAGAAGCCGCTCCCTTGCGGTCGCGGCTCATGGTGAAGCGGTCGCGGCTCGTCTTGAAACCGCTGAGCTTTCTCCGACGGAGTGAGCGCGGTTACGAGACCGCGTAGGATGGTTCGACGCGGACGGGGTCAATCTCTTCCTCTACCGGCACGCTGTCGCGGAACGTGGGATCGGCGATCAGGCACGGGTGTTTGTACTGCTCCGCGGTGCCGCCGTTTCGCCGCAAGCGCGTGTGGTCCCACTCCTGCCAGGCGCCGCCTCGCAACAACTGAAGACGCACCGCTCCCAGACGCCGGCTCTCACGCCTCGCGGCGTACTCCACGTTCAGTTGGGCCAATCGTTCATCGAGCCGTTGGGCCAGTTTCATGCCCTGTTCGAGGCTCCTCAGGTCCGGCCGTTCCACGAACAAATCGTAGTGGGGAGCCAACTCGTCCTCCTCATCGTCCGGCCAGTGAGGAGCAAGACTGTACGCCGTCAGTGTCGCGTCCAACTCGTGTAACACTTCCTGCATCGCCTGGGTGACGTGGTACTCCGACAGTTTCTCGCCGGTCAAGTTGGCGAAGTGAGAACCCTTGCTGAGGAACTCGATCAACGGCGTCCTGTTGTGGAAGCCGGCCACGCGCACCACATCGCGGATGTGGTAGCGATACAGGCCGGACGCCGTCGTCGGCAGGATGTAGTAGTGCCGGCCCTCGATCACTTCGTCAGCGCGCAGGACCGTCGGCTGGGGACTGTCTCCCTCCTCCTCGGGAATGAACTCGAAGAAGTGGCTGGTGACGTCGAGGACGCCCGCCGGGGTGCCATCGGTGAGCGGAATGGACATGCGGCCCTCGCTGGCGATCAGGCCGACGTCGCGCACCGGCATCCGGCCAAAGTAGCGCGGATAGTGCCGCAGATACGCTCCCATGCTGCCGCCCATCCAGTTGCCGAGGAGGCAGTACGACGGCCAGTAGTCTTTCGGATAGAGAGTGCCTGTGCGCGAGACGATCGCCTCCAAGTCGCGCGCTCGCGCGGGGTCTTTCGTGAGACGGTGCTGGACAGACTGGCGCACCACGGGAGGCACCGGATGCCGATGACTGAGCGTGCCGTCGCGGATGTCGCGGATGAGCAACTCCTTGTCGCGGTCGCCGGCGCGGGCCAGGTTGATGAGCGTGCTCGGATTGGCCGCGAGGACCCAGGCCACAGGAGAGGGAAGGCTCAGACGTAAGGCGAGATAATGCTTGGCGCTGGTGTCCTCGACCTCACCGGCGCAGGCGGGGACACAGTATAGCCAGCGAATGATCCGCTTCTGCATCCGCGCCGTCAGCCCGGTAAGCGCGCCGCAAGGCGTGCCGAAGGGCGTCTGCCGTTCGTTCCAGTTGCCGGACAACTGGACGATGGGGCGGAGCTTCGTCTGGGGATGATCGCGAAAGACCTTCAAGCCCCAGATGTTCCAGCCGCGACAGTAGTCCGCCAGGTACTGGTCCGTCACGGGGATGTACTTTTGCCTGGCCGTCGTGCCGCTGGTAAGAGCGAACATGCGCACCGTGTCGCCGGCAATCAAGGCGTTGAAATCACCATGGAGCATTCGAGTGATATACGGTTCGATCGCCTCATAGCCGGCGACCGGGACTTGCGAGCGAAAGTCCGCCAGCGTGCGGACGTCGCGAAAGTGATGATCGCGGCCGAAGCCCGTGTCGGCCTGCCGGGCGAGAATGCGCTGAAGCAATGCCTGCTGGACGGCGCGCGGATCGTGCGTCGCCGCTTCGAAGGCTCGAAGTTTACGGCCCACCGATGCAACGGCCAGTTGGCTGAGGCCGTTGAACATCAAGCGTAAGAGATTGCGAGTGCCGCTGCGCAACAAAGACATGGGTAGGTCACCGACTCAGGAGAGACAATCAGGCGCATCCGTGACGCGATAGGTTTCCCAGACAAACCACCAGGCTGATGCTGGCGGCGTCCTCGTTACATCGCACTTTTCATGCCGTCACGGGAAGAGATGAAAAAGACGATTTCCGAAGGGTACGAGATGACGATTCTGCTGACCTTCCTCTCGAACAAAAGCTCATTTTCGGCGTTTGGTCAGGGTGATCTCGTTGCCGGTGGCATTGAAGGCGACCTCATCCATGAACGTGCGAATCAGCAGCA
>JBBRIK010001263.1:0-2345 GCA_038221045.1 Gemmatales bacterium | reverse complement strand
GTCCCATAGGCGCAGGCTGCGATCGCACGACCAGCTCAGCAAGTGCAAGCCGTCCGGCGTGAATCGGCATCCATTGACGATGTCCTCATGAGCGGTGAACGTCCGGCTCTCGCTCTCGTGGACCAGGCAACGCAGGCTGATCTGGCGATCCCAGGAGGTTGAGGCGAGCCACTTGCCATTGGGGGCGAAGCAGAGACCGGAGATGGGGCGAGTATGAGGCACGCTCTGCGAGAGAATCTGGTGCGAATGGCCGTCCCAGAAGGACAACATGCCCTCCATCGAGCCAGCCACCCAGCGCCGACCGTCCGGCGAGAAGGCACAGGCCGACAGCGGCTTGGGACCGACGCGGAGGGCGGTCAGGTGAATGCCGGACGATACTTCCCACAGGCGTAAATGGCCGTCCCAGCCCGCCGACAGCACGAAGGCGCCGTCGGGCGAGTACGCGCAGGCGAACACTTCACCGCTGTGTTTTTCGGATTCGGGGCCGTTCACGAGACGCAACGTGGTCACGATCGACTCTCCGGGACAACAATTGAGGCAGGCACGAGAGGAAGGGGTCTGTCCCGACAGGGGCAGGTTCTCGCGTTGTTGAAGTATAGCTCAGCTTTTCCAGATCCGTCAAACAGGGGAGCGTGGAAGAGCTTGCCGAGGCCAGAAATCGCTCAATTGTAAAAAGGCAACCCGTGATTTACACGCGCGCCGGCGAACGTCCACGCTTGCACTCTGTCGATGAGGACGGGGATGATTTTCGTAATGGCCTGCACGGCAATGGCTTGCGATGAATTCGATGGAAAAACTGTACGGGGAACGACGAGCGGTATCGTCCTTGCGATACATCCTCGCACATATCCGCTGACAGAAATCGTTCACGGATCTCCGGCCTGGAGGGCTGGGGAAAATCGAACGAAAAGCGATCCCATCGAGAGGAGAATAGATCATGCTCGTCGAACTCTACTGCTCGCACTGCTGCAATCGCTTCGTGGCCGAGCCGGAAGCCCCCGCAGCGGAAATCATGGATCGGATGGCCGACGAGGGGCCGTGGTACGCGCTGGGCGATGGCGAGACCTTCGAGGACATGATCTTCTCGACACTGTTCTCGTGTGGATCGATTCGCTGTATGGACTGCGGCGAGCAGGCGTCGGTCAACGAGGAGAGTCTGGGCCGCCTGACCCTGGAAGTGCTGGGAAGCTGGTAAGGCCCGCCCGCTTGCGGCTTAGCGATGAATTTGCTAAGCCGCAAGCGGCGATTACAGGGTCTTGAGATATTCGATGACCGCCATGCGTTCCGCGTCCGTGAGTTTGTCGCCGTAGGTGTGACCGCCGTTGCCCCGGCCGCGCTGCGTCGTGTCATACACCTTTCGCCGTTCGATGGCCGGCAGCTTGTCGTCCGCTCCCTTCTCCAGAATCGCGATCTTCCAGCCGAGTTTCACGGCGTCGTAAGCCTCCCTGTCCGTCCTGTAGGAGCGCGTGAAGATTTTCGGCCGAGCCTTTGAGTTGAGGACGTGATAGACCGTCGGCGCGGAGCCGTTGTGGAAATACGGCGCCGTCGCCCAGATGCCATCGAGCGGCGGAGCTTGATAGCCGCCGGTCAGCGTGCCCTTGTAGCCGTCGGCCGTTTCCTTCGCGAACCACGTCTGATTGTAGTAATCGTTGAATGCCTTCGTGATGCCGTGATAGCGCGTCGGATCGGTCCCGATCTTCTCCAACGGGACGATGCGATTCGGATAAGTCCACTTCTCGCCATACGTCCCATGACAGCGGGCGCACTGATCGACGAAGAGTTTCTCCCCCTGGCCGGCGAGCGTTCGATCGATCGCCAGAGGATATTTCGGCGCTTCGATGCTGAGCAAGTAAGCGCGGATGTCGGCGAAGGTCTTCTCCTCCTGCTCGAAAGTGGAGGCGGGATTGAGCGGCGACATCATGAACTGCATGAGCGAGCGGACCGAGCGCGTATCTGCTCCACCGGAGTGATACATCGTCCTCTTCTTCTTGAGCAGCCACCAGGCGGGAGCGTCCTCGCAGAGGTCGTCGTGCAGGCCAAGATCGAGTTTGCTGCTTCGCATTCCCAGGTCCGGCTCGCGCAAGCCCAGAAGGAACACCGCCATCGCCCCGGCCTCGCTGGTGCCGCGGACGCGCGTGAACTGAAACGTCATGCGAGGTTTTCGCCCGTCCGCGGTGGCCAACTCTTCGAGCAGGGCATGATAGTCGCCGCTGACATTGGCAAGGCCGACGTAACTCTGCCCCATGATCGAGCCGCCGTGACAGGCCAGACAGTCGGTCGTCAGACCCTTGCCGAAAAGGCCCGACGATTCGCGCAGGCCCATCGGGTAGCGGCCATTCTTGAAG
>JBBRIK010001262.1:0-2345 GCA_038221045.1 Gemmatales bacterium | reverse complement strand
AACCCCCCGTGTTTTTTGTTCTCGGGGGTCTATCCCCCCCCCCCCTCGCCTCTTTCCCATCAGTCCCAAACAACGGGGACATTCTACTTTTCGGCTTCCCGGACGGACAGCAACGCTTTCTCGCGAGGTTCCTGGCAAATTGATTGGGGCGACTCTGCCGGTTATGCCGATAGTAACCGAGGAATGATCCCAGAGAGCCGGTTGTTGTTGGAGGGAGCCATGCGGAAGACCACGTTCTCGATGCTGACTCTGGCCCTGGCCGTCCTGACGCCCCTAGGCGCACGGGCCGCCGACACGCCGGCCGCACGGGGAATTGAGGCGAAGGACAACGTGCATTACGTCAAGGAGCAGGTCAACGATCAGCTCGACTACATCGGCGACGACATGCCCTGTCCCTGGTTCTATGGCCAGGCCGAGGTCATGCTGCTGCGCCGCGAGTTGACCAACATTAACTTCCCCGCCACGTCGCAAGGGGTGGCCGGTCCGGTGCTTGCCCAGTTGCAGGACCTCAACTTCAAGACCGAGGCAGGCGTGAAGATCACGCTCGGCCATCGCTTCAACGACTGGTGGAGCGTCGAAGGCGTCTACTTCGGCCAGCACGAATGGTTCGACCAGTTCGTCGTCACCGATCCCAACAGCCGGCTGTTCGGCGTTCTGAATCGCTTCGGCACCGCTCAGCAGCCTATCTTCCCCGTACCTCCGTTTCCGCCGACGTTCGGCATCGGCAACAACACCTTCTTTCAGTCGGGCGATTACAAGTCGCGAGATAACAACGTCGAGTTGAACGCCGTCCGCGATCTGATCGAGATCCCGCTTGGCGATGAGAAGGATGGGCCGACTCTCTCGGTGGCGGGTCTGGTGGGTCTGCGCTATTTCCGCCTCAAGGAGTTCTTCTCGCTCCGGACGAGAGGCAGCCGCACGCCGGGCCTGCCGGACGATCCGAACGCACGGGCCGACTATGTCGTCGATGTGGACGATGACGCCCTGGGCGGGCAGTTTGGCGCCCGTGTCAGCCTGAAAATGATGGATCGCCTGACTCTGGGATGTGAGGGCAAGTTCGCGGTGCTGGGCCTGTCGGGCGAGCAGCGTTCGGTCGCGACGTTCGCCTTCTTTCAGCCAACTTTCATTCCCGGCCGGCTGGCGGCCAGCGATGGGACGATCGTGACCTCGTATATCGGGCAGATCACGGCGACGGCTTCCTTCAAGGTGACGGAGAAAATCTTCTTGCGAGGCGGCTACGACGTGTTCTGGCTGACCAATCGCGCCCTGGCGCCCGATCAGGTGGACGCCAACGCAACCCAGAACAACCGCATCACGCCGATGATCAACGTCAAGGGAACGACAATGTTCTACGGCTCGTCGTTCGGTCTTGAGTTCAAGTTCTGATCGCTGCGGTGCAGGAGACATCGAGGCGGGGTTGTGTCACTCTGGCGCAACCCCGCCTTCATTTCTTTCGGCGTCTTGGTTTTTTCTCTTCCGCCGGCGTCAGGTCCGCGAACAGGGTCTTCAGAGGCAGCAGGAAACCCGGAAGGACGTCTCCGCCATCGAGCGAGCCGTTCTGGGGAATCAGCGAGGACTGATCCGGCACGGTGAATACCTCCGCGGTTCGCGTGCGCGGATCGACGAACCAGACGACGCGAACGCCTGCCAGGAAATACTCCTTCAACTTCCGCTGCATCTCACCAGTGGTATTGCCTTCGCTTAACACCTCAACGGCGAGATCGGGAGCCAGGTCGGGGATCGGCTCGCTCGGCACTTTCCTCGACGGCAGTTGACCCCAGCGGATGAAGCTGATGTCAGGAATCCGCACAAGTCCGCGCATAAGCCGAACCATGGCGTCGGCTCCGGCGACAATACCCAGATCGTGTTCCTTGACAAAACTGCGAATGATGCCTCCTAATTCCATGGCCAGATACCCTTCAACGAAGCCCATGATCTTCTCCACGAGGGTACCTTCGACGAGTTCAAAGAGGCGATTCTCCCGTTGCTCGATCCGCGTCACGTCGCGCTCCTTCGCCGTTCCTGGCGCGGGCTTCATGCGAATACGGCGGGGTTCGATGCCGCCCAGGCGCTCCAAGAGATCGGCCATCGTGCAGTCGTTCGGATAAGCGTAAATAGTGCGAGGCATTTCCGGCTCCTTTCTCTCCCGTTTGAGGAATTCTCTCCGGAATCGTTGCTCCTCACAAGAGCAGTTCGCCGCCGCCCACGCTTGCCCGCGATCAGCGCTGGCCTTACACTCAGAGTAGACGGCTCGCCGCCGCGTCCCACCGCCGAGACTCTCCGCCCCACTGCCTTCCTCCCACCTGCTCGGAGAACACCCATGCGTTACCTTCTGTTGCTTCTTC
>JBBRIK010001261.1:0-2347 GCA_038221045.1 Gemmatales bacterium | reverse complement strand
GCGCTCATGGCGCTCGTCCCTCGTTCGACGTGTGAATCCCGCGCAACATCCCGATATGCCTTCGCATCAGGCACTCGCGGGTTGTGCTCGACTCGGCTGACTCCAAACTCAGTCTGGGTTGGTTCGAGCGCCCGCACCTGTGGAACGATCGAGCGTTCTTGGGTGTTTTCTCGATCGTGGCAGACAGTCAGTCCGAGCTGTCCTCCTACGAAATGGCGCACCTATCGAACGTATAGGACCTTGCATGGGCGCAGGACCTGGAAAACTGACCGGTCCTGATTTCGCCGCTGGCGTCGAACTCTCATCGATTCCCGACGGCGGCATGTTGCTCGGCCATGCGCTCGGCGAGCCGGTGCTGCTTGCTCGGCAGGGCGCCGAGGTGTTCGCAATCGGCGCGATCTGCACCCATTATGGAGCCCCGCTGGCAGATGGACTCCTCGTCGGCGACACCGTCCGGTGTCCATGGCACCATGCCTGTTTCAGCCTGCGCACCGGCGAGGCTTTGCGTGCGCCGGCGCTGGACCCCGTTTCCCGTTGGCGCGTCGAAGCGGTGCGCGACGTGGCCCGCCAGTTCACGCCGGTCGACGAGCCGGTCGGCGCGGTATTCGTCCGCGAAAAGCTGGAACGCTGGGACCCGCAACAGCGACTGCTGTCAGCCAGCCTGCCGCAATCCATCATCATCATCGGAGGCGGCGCTGCCGGGAATGCCGCGGCGGAGATGCTCCGTCACGAGGGTTACTCCGGCCGCCTCACGATGTTGAGCGCGGATGACGCGCTTCCCTGCGACCGGCCCAACCTCTCGAAGGGCTATCTCGCGGGGACGGCGCCTGGTTCGGCGAATCCCTTGCGGTCAACGGAGTTCTATCAGCAGCACAAGATCGACCTGCGGCCGAACGCCCATGTCGTGGCGATCGACGCGTCGGGTCGCAGCGTGCAGCTCGCCGACGGAAGCCGGCACCATTACGACGCGCTGCTCCTTGCGACCGGCGCCGAGCCGGTGCGGCTCGATCTGCCCGGCGCCGACCTTCCCCACGTCCACTACCTGCGCACGCAGGGCGACAGCGAGGCGATCGTCACCAAGGCTCTGACGTCACGTCGGGCCGTAGTGGTCGGCGCGAGCTTCATCGGCCTCGAGGTCGCGGCCTCGCTTCGCACGCGCGGCCTCGATGTGCATGTGGTCGGAACCGAGACGGTCCTGATGACGAAAGTCCTGGGACCGGAGGTTGGCGCCTTTCTCCGCAAGCTCCATGAAGACCATGGCGTAACGTTCCACCTCGGCACGACCGCCACCGCGATCGATGACCAGAGCGTCACGTTGAAAGGTGGAGAGCGCCTCCAGGCCGATCTCGTCGTGATCGGGATCGGCGTGCGGCCAGCGATCGCATTGGCGCAACAGGCAGGGCTGGCGATCGATCGCGGCGTCACGGTCGATACGTATCTTGAGACGAGCGTCCCAGGCGTCTTCGCGGCCGGTGACATCGCGCGCTGGCCAGATCGGCTCACAGGCGAGACTGTCCGCGTAGAGCACTGGGTGGTAGCCGAGCGCCAGGGCCAGACGGCGGCGCGCAACATTCTCGGCGCGCGCGAACGCTTCGACGACGTGCCGTTCTTCTGGACCGAGCAGTACGACTTCAGCCTCGCCTATGTCGGCCACGCCGGAAAATGGGACGAAGCCGAGATGGCGGGCTCGCTCGAGGCGCGGGACTGCATCGTCACTTATCGGCGAGGCGGACGAGAGCTCGCCAAAGCCTTTGTTCACCACGATCTTGAAGGCCTTCGCACGGAACTCGCGTTCGAGCACAAAATCGCTGGCGATCCGGATGTCAGGCGGGGTGGCCTCGACGGAGCGGGTCGATGAGCACAAGAGTTCCAGCAGGTAACGTCAAGCTGAAGCGGGCCTATGAGCCGCCCGCAGCCGAGGATGGCACTCGCGTCCTGGTCGACAGATTGTGGCCGCGTGGAGTCTCGAAGGAGCACGCCGCACTGGATCAATGGATGAAGGAGATAGCGCCCAGCACCGAGCTGCGGAAGTGGTTCGGCCATGACCCGGTCCGCTGGGAGGAATTCGGCCGCCGCTATGCCGCGGAGCTGCATGCGAACGCTGAACTGCTAGACCAATTGCGTTCGCTTGCGCGACAGGGCCCGATGACGCTGGTGTATTCGGCCCATGACGAGATTCATAACGACGCGATCGTGCTGAGAGAAATTCTTCTTGGACGTAAGATAACGTAGGCATCCGAGACAACTCGCGGGTGAGATTCTGGCTCCGTGGTAATCTGCGGAGCGTAGCACAACTGTTCATCAGATATCCGAGGAGTCGACATCATGGCGATACGTCTGCAAGAGA
>JBBRIK010001260.1:0-2351 GCA_038221045.1 Gemmatales bacterium | reverse complement strand
GGCGCGATGACGCAGGACGCGCTCCGCTCCGAAGACTCCGCGTCGCGGCTAACCTAAGAGGCGTGTGGCGCGATGACGCAGGACGCGCTCCGCTCCGAAGACTCCGCGTCGCGGCTAACCGAAGACCTACACGAAAAGGGTTGCATTATGCGCAAGACTCACTGGCTCGCTCTCGCCGCCCTTGTCGGCACCCTTGCCGCGACGGCCCATTCGCAGCTGCCCGCACCCGGACCGGGACCGCTGCCGAAGGAGGTCGCCAGGGCCGCGAAGGTCGAGGAGGAGGATACCGTCAAGGTGCTAACCGCCCTCGGACCGGCCGTCACCCGCCAGCTCGCCGCCGGGCGTCAGGTCAGCATCGTCGGCCTGGGGACTTTCCGCGTCGTTCGCATCGCGGCCACGCGAAACCTCGAGGATGGCCGAGTCGTCGTCCAGCCGGCCCGGAACACCATCGAGTTCATTCCCGATGGGGCCGTCGAGCAGGCCGCCAATGCGCCGGGAGCAGTCCCGGTCGTCGAGGTGCCTGCCTTCCAGTATGTGCCTCTGCCGGGACAGACGCCGAGCCAGAAGGTCCCTACGGGCCGGGCTCCGTCCTCGCGGATTCGCTAGAATGGTTCCACACGAGCCGCGACCGCAAGGGAGCGGCTTCTTCGGAACCGCGAGCCGCGACAGCACGATGACACGCATCCACGTTTACGACACCACGCTCCGCGATGGGAGCCAGGGCGAAGGCGTCAACTTCTCCCTGCAGGACAAGCTGCTCATCACGCGCCGCCTCGACGAGTTGGGCGTCGATTTCATCGAGGGCGGCTATCCGCTTTCCAATCCCAAGGACTTCGAGTACTTCCAGGAAGTCCGCAAGCTCCCCCTCCAGCACGCTCGCATCGCCGCCTTCGGCATGACGCGGCGCAAGAACACCCCGCCGGCGGACGACACCTGCCTGAAGGCCCTTCTGGACGCCCAGACGCCCATTGTCACCATCGTCGGCAAGACCTGGGACATGCACGTCCGCGAGATCCTCGGGGCCAGCCTCGAAGAAAACCTGCGCATGATCGCCGACTCGGTCGCTCATTGCCGGGCGGCCGGGCGTGAGGTGTTCTACGATGCCGAGCATTTCTTCGATGGCTTCAAGTACAATCGCGAATACGCTCTGCAGACTCTCCGCGCCGCTCAGGACGCCGGGGCCAGCGTCGTCATCCTGTGCGATACCAACGGCGGCACCCTGCCCGACGAAATCGCCGCCGCGACCGAACAGATCCGCAGCGCCTTGCGGGCTGACCTGGGCATCCACTGCCACAACGATTCCGACGTGGCGACCGCGAACAGCCTGGCCGCCATCGCGATGGGCGCGACCCAGGTGCAGGGGACGATCAACGGCATCGGCGAGCGCTGCGGCAACGCCGATCTCGTCTGCATCCTTGCCAATCTCGCTCTCAAACGCGGCTACGAAGTCCTTCGGCCCGACAGCCTGCAACACCTGACGGAAGTGTCGCGCTACGTCTACGAGACGGCAAATATGAACTTCCGTCCGGGGCAACCCTTTGTGGGCGCGAGCGCCTTCGCCCACAAGGGCGGCATGCACACCCATGCCGTGGCGCGGAACACGGCGAGTTACGAACACCTCGATCCCGCGGCGGTGGGCAACGAGCGCCGCATTCTGGTGAGCGAACTGTCGGGTCAGGCGACCATCCTGGCGAAGACGCGGAAGCATGCCCTGACGCTGGACCGCCCTCTGATGGCGAAGATCCTCGAAGCAGTGCAGGACCTGGAGAATGAGGGCTACGAGTTCGAGGCGGCCGAGGCGTCGTTCGATCTCCTGGTCCGCAAGCAGGCCGGGCTGTATGCTCCGAAGTTCGAGCGCGTGGCCTATCGCGTCAACATCGAGACGGGAGAGAACGGTCTGCCGCGCACCGAGGCGACGGTCAAACTTAAGGTCGGCGGCGAGGTCATGCACACGGTCAGCGAGGGCGATGGTCCGGTGAATGCCCTGGATGGTGCGCTGCGAAAGGCGCTGCTAGGAGTGTATCCGCGTCTGGCGGAGATGCACTTGCAGGACTACAAGGTGCGCGTGGTCAATGCGCGGGCCGAGACGGCGGCGAAGGTCCGCGTCGTCATCGGCTGGCGCGACGGCGATGCCGACTGGGGAACGGTCGGGGTCAGCGAGAACATCATCGAGGCCAGTTGGCGGGCGCTGAGCGATTCGTTCGAGTACAAGCTCTTCAAGGACGAGGAAGAGTAAGCCGGCATCCTGAGGGGACGTCTTAGGCGGTTTCACCTAATTGTTTGGTCCGGTGGTGTTGCCGGGAGGGCGAGGCTCCTGCCGAGCCGCAACGAAGAGGCTCGGCAGGAGCCTC
>JBBRIK010001259.1:0-2352 GCA_038221045.1 Gemmatales bacterium | reverse complement strand
GTCGGCGCTCGTGTTCCTCGCGAACTTGCGCCAGGCTCTGCTCGGTGAAAAACCGATCGAACGTCTCGCCGAGCAGTTCGCGGCCATCCGGCACTTCGAGCATGGCGCAGAGAGCGGGATTGGCGTAGAGCGTCTCGCCGTCGGGGGTGATGTGCCAGAAGCCGATGTGGCTGGATTCAGAGAGAGTGCGGAAACGCTGCTGGCTCTGGCGCAGCTGCTCCTCGGCCCGGCCGCGTTCGACGATGACGGCGGCCAGCAACAGGGTCGTCAGCGACAGAACGGCCAGGTACGTCAGCAGGAAAATCAGGCCGGTATCGAGCCGGGCGCGGGCGAAGGGACCGACTCCCAGGCCCGTCGTCGTGACGGCGACGGCGGCCACGAGTAACAAGGCCCACGACGTGATTCGCGGATCGAAGCGCAGGGCCGACCACAGCAGGAAGGGGAATACGATGAAGGGCAATTGCGGGTGCATCACGACGTCGGGAAGCACGATCGTACTATGACCCAGGAGAGTGGCGACGAGGAAGCCGAGCAACCAGGCGGCCAACTCGAAGCGGAGCGGCGGCAGCGGCTGGCGGGAGGAGGCCCAGGACAGCAGCGCCGGACAGACGATGAGTATGCCCATCGCGGCCCCGAGCCACCACTCGAAGAAGACGATGCCCGGTGTCTTGTAGGTCGCAGTGGCAATCGTCCCGAGCAGGACGGTTGGCAGGGGACTGAGCAGGGCGCCGAATCCGGCCAGGGCCAGCACGTCGTGGAGGCGATCGAACTGATTGGCCATCCCCGCGCGGCGCAGCATCCAGACGCCGAACAGGGCGGAAAGGGTGTTGCCGAGGGGAACGAGGAGGACCTCCGCTACCGAGTTGTTCAGCGACAGCTGCAACGCGAGAGCGCCCAGGGCGATTCCCGGCCAGATGGCCCTTCCCCAAAGCAGCATGGCGGCCAGAGCGAGGCCGGGCCCTGGACGGACGAGTGCAACTTCGCTGTGCAGATCGGTCAGCAGTTCGCCGAGATGCCCGGCGGCGAAGACCGCGACGGCGACAGCAGGCGCCTGCCAGAGGAAACGAGGGTTCGAGACGCGCATGGGAGTTCTCGCGGAACGGATTCCCTTCTCGACTATACCGCCGCTCCGCGAAGTGTGCCATGAAGTCTCAACGAGTATCTCCTCTTGTCGCTCCCATTTTCCCTTGAACCTTTTGCTCGCGCCGTTCGACTGAACTGAAGAAGGACTGACGAGGCGTCGAGATCACGGGCCAACGGCATGAATTCCATCGCTCCGGAGAGCCGGGACGCAGACGTCGCGCTGGTCCTGCGCGCCCAGCAGGGAGATGCCGCCGCGTTTCACGAGTTGATCGGACGCTACGATCGTCGCTTGCTCTACTTCGTCCAGCGTTTACTGCACGATGCAGACCTCGCTCTTGACGTTCTTCAGGACGTCTGGCTGGTCATGTTTCGCCGGCTTGCGTCCCTGCGAGCGCCCGAAGCGTTCCGTGTCTGGCTCTACCAGATTGCCCATGACCGCACCATCGACGTCCTGCGACGGCAACGCCGTCAGGAGCAAGTTCACGAAGTCCTGCGCGATAACTTTCACGAACCCAGCGCGGGGCCGGAAGAGGTGCTCGAACAGGCGGAGCTGGTGCATCACGCTTTGCGCCATTTGTCTCCTGAGCATCGCGAGGTGCTGTTGCTCCGCTTTCTCGAAGCGATGAGTCTCGAAGAGATTGCCGAGGCGCTGCGCTGTTCGCTGGGGACCGTCAAATCGCGCTTGCACTACGCCCGGCACGCGCTGCGGCTCGAAGTGGAGAAAATCGTCCATGAGTGACCGCACTGCTCACGAGGCATTTGTCGATGCTCTGCTGGCACTCGAAGACGGTGTCAGTGACGAGGCGTACGGGGCGTATCGCCGCCGCCTTCAACGCCGTCTCGCGGAGGAAGCACTGGCGCCGCCTCGCCGCCGCTTTCGCTGGAAGTCTCACCTGGCGGCCGCCGCGCTCTTGCTTGCCGCGGGAATCGCCTTCGGTGTGCTGCGGAACGCGCGAACCGTCTCTCCCCCGGACCGCTCGCCCTCGATTGTGCTGGCCCAACCAGGCGGCTTCGAGAAGAAACCCTATACCGACGTCGTGCAGGCCAGCCTCGTCGCCCTGGTCCGCACGGAGGCCCCTTTCCGGCAGCGAGGCGCGACCGTCTACCCCTTGCGAATCGAACGCATTCTGAAGGACGAGATCCATCAGCCCGCGCCTCAGTTTTCCTGTGAATTCCGCGAGAAAGCCGAGGCCGGAGAGGAATATCTCGCCTGCATCTCGCGGAAAGACGGGAACTGGCTGCTCGACAGGATCGCGCGTGTGGACGATC
>JBBRIK010001258.1:0-2356 GCA_038221045.1 Gemmatales bacterium | reverse complement strand
CTGCGCAACGGGGGTTAGTGTTCCCGTCATTGCAGCTGCTCACCCCCACTTTGTCCAGTCCCGCGCATCAAAACTGATCGTAAGTCCTTGAAACAGAGACACGAAGGGCGAGCGGCTTGTCGGGATTAGCGAGGAGTGTCGGAAAAACCCTGTCTCGCGTCTGGAATCCCCTTTCTTGCCGCTTGCGGCTTCGCAACGAAAGAGCGCTACGCCGCAAGCGGCAAGAAGGACTCACTCCGACGGGGGCTTGCCCGTCAGTTCCGCGATGAGCGACGAGGCGTCATAGAGATTCCGCAGCGCTTCGAGAACGCCCAGACCGTGAACGGCAATGTGACGCGCCTGCTCTTCGGTGTAGACGAAATTGCGGATCAGGCCGTGACGATTGCGGTCGAAGTTGATGCCGACCAACTCGCCGGCGCGGTTCAGGACCGGACTGCCCGAATTGCCGCCGATCGTGTCCGCCGTCGAGACGAAATTGAACGGCGTCTTCAGATCGATCTTCTCCTTCCCCTGCATCCAGCGGCGCGGCAGGACGAACGGCTCGCGATGTCCCTGCTGCTCCGCCCGCGCGAACGCGCCGCCAAACGTCGTCGCGAACGGCAACTTCTCCCCATCGACCTCGTAACCCTTGACCGTGCCAAAGGCCAAACGCAGCGTGAAGGTTGCGTCCGGAGCCACGTCTCGGCCCAGCACCTCGAAGCGAATGCGTGCGATCCGCGCGTACGCCTGCCGCTCCACTTCCTCAACCTCATTCTCGAATCGCTTCCGCAGTTTGCGAGCGTCGGCGTCGATCCGCTTCGCCAGGGTCAGCATCGTGTCGTCCGTGTTCTCCAGAGCGCCGGCCCCGCCGTCGAAGAGCTTCTTGCGCACTGGGGGATCGAACAGTTTCGTCCCCGCGACCAGCTCGGCCGCTCGCGTCGCCGGGGGCTTGCCCGCCAGAAGTTTGAGCGTCAGCGGATGCTGGCCGCCGAGGTTCTCCGCGAGGAACGTCAACGCCGTCGTCAACTTCGCGCGTTCGAGATCGGCATGAATCGGGGCCGGCGAGAAGAGTTGCAACTTCAGCGATTCGAGATTGGAATCGCGATACTCGCGCAGCCTGTCGGCGTTCGCCTTCGGCAGTTCGTCGCCCAGACGCAGCAGGTGCCGCGCGATGGTGAACAGTTCCGAGGTGAAGGCGTCGCCCCGTTCAGCGAAGTAATAGAGCTTCTCGAACTCGGCGAGCTTCTTCAGGGCTTCCTCGATCGACTCCCACGGGTTCGCCTCGTCCTTGCCCTGGAGGGTGGCGAATTTCTTGCGCAGCCCCTCCTCCTCGCGCGCCTTCTGTTGCAGGATCGCGGGATCGAGCAGACCCTGATACTGGCCGGCGAAAGCCTTGCGCGCGTTGGCGACGTGATGCAGGTCGGTCGCGGCCCGGCGGGCGCTCTCGGGTGACAACTCGGCGAATTGCCGCAACATCGCTTCCAACGTTCGCAGCCGATAGAGCGTGTAGGGATGCGACAGATCGCGGCGATGGCGCAGCCGGGCCAGCGTCTCCAGACGATTCGTCGTGCCGGGATGGCCGGTGACGAAAACCAGATCGCCCTCCGCGACGCCCTGCTGGCTCCACTTCAGAAAGTGGCTCGGCTTCACCGGCTTGCCGTCCTCGTAAGCGCGAAAGAAGCAAACGTCGAGGTTGAAGCGCGGGAACTCGAAGTTGTCGGTGTCGCCGCCGAAGAAGGCAATCTCCTGTTCGGGAGCCATCACCAAACGGACGTCGGTGTATTTCTTGTAGCGATACAGGTGATAGAGCGCGCCGTGATAGAGGACGACGACGTCGCTGCGCAAGCCAGTTTTGTCGAGCGATTCCTTCTCGATCTTCGCCATCGCGGCCCGGCGCGCGGCGGCGGCCTGTTCCGGTTTCAGGCCCGGCTTCACCACGGCGTTGACGGTCTCGGTGACATCGTCGATCTTTTCCAGCACGTTCAGTTCGAGGTCGGAACACTTCAGTTCCTGGGCGCGGCCGCGGGCGAGGAAGCCGTCGCGGAGATAGTCCTTCCCTTTCGGGCTGAGCTTCTGCAGGAACTCGGCGCCGATGTGGTGATTGGTGACGATCAGGCCGTTGGCCGAGACGAAGCTGCCGGAGCCGCCGTTGTTGAAACGGATCGACGCCTTGCGCGCGTGTTCGAGCCAGGCGTCGGTCAACTCGAAGCCGTATTTCTTCTTGAGCAGGGCGTGCGGCGGATCGTTCAGCAGCCACATGCCCTCGTCGGCTCGCGTCTTCCTCACGGCGAACAACCCCTCCAGGGCCAGAACCAGGACGGCCAGCAACGCCAGGCTGCGATTCATGAGGACCTGCCTTTCGGGAATGCTCCTGACA
>JBBRIK010001257.1:0-2370 GCA_038221045.1 Gemmatales bacterium | reverse complement strand
TGCCGTCCGGACTGAAGGCGATCGCCTGAAAACGTCGCTCGCCAGGAGGCTGCCGGAGTACGAAGCTGGACTTCACCTCGACACCCGGCGAGACGTTGACGATGGTGACGGTGTTCTCGCGTAGCATGGCCAGCAGGCCCTCGTCGACCGGTGAGAAGACGATGGCCCGGCTCGGGCGCTCCTGACGTCGGGGGGGCATCAAGACTCGCCCTTTTCCCGTCTCCCAGATACGCACCTGGCCGTCCTGGAAGGTGGCGGCCAGCAAACTGCCGGACTTGCTCCCGAGCAATCCGGATCCCGGCGCACTGAAGCTGATGCTGGAACACGTCAAATCGGTCGCCCCGTTGAACGAACGCTTCTGCTCGCCCGTTGATACTTCCCAGATGGCCGTTTGCGAAGTTCCCGTGGCGAGCAGCTTGCCGTCGGCGCTGAAGGCCAGAGCGCGAATGTGATGGACGCCCAGGTTTGGGTCGTAGTTGAATCCTGCTCTCGGTTCCAAAGTGGAGTTCTTGATGCTCCAGACTTTCACTAAACGATACCATCCGCCTACGGCCAGGAGGGACCCATCGCGGTTGAGGGCGATGGAGACCGGCATCTTCTTCTCAAGAGGGATCCTAAAACGTGGGTTGAGGCGCACAGCGTCCTTGTCAGTGACGAGGTCCCAGACCTGGACCGTCTCTTTCTGGTGGAGGATGGAGGCCACGAGCGAGCCGCCGCAGGCAACTCCGCCGCTGCTTTCTGGATCGTGGTACAACCTCTGGGCGGTCCGGTAGTCCCAGAGCATGAGTCCCCGATCCTGGGACGTCGAGAGCAAGTAGCGGCCGTCGCCGGTGAAGCAGAGGCCGCCAAGGAGCCTCGCCCCGGACATCCACTGGCGCACTTCCTTTCCCGTGCCGGTCTCCCAGACTGCCAGGGTGCCGTCCTGGCTCGCGGTGACCAGCAGTTTGCCATCGGGACTGTACGCGGCGGACAGGATTATTCCGTTGCGGCCCTCCAGGTCGAGACGTTGGAGCTGGCAAAGCTGCTTGAGGTAGCGCCACTCGAAGTTTCTCAGTTTCTTGTCACAGAGATTAAGTGTCTCCTCCGCCCCGTCGAACTGGCGTGTGTCGATGTCGCGTTGCGCCAGTTTGATCAGATTGAAGTAGAGCTGGACTTCGGTCCGCCGCAACGCCCGGCCCTTCTCGATGGCTTGCCAGGTGATGCCGGCGACGCCGAGCGGCGTGATCAGCAGCAGGGCGGCGAGCAGGGCGGCCACGGCGGGACGGCGCCGCGCCCACTTCCGGAGACGTTCCCCGCGGCTGGAGGGACGGGCAAGCAAGGGTTCGTTGTTGAGCCAATGTTCCAGGTCCACGGCCAACTGTTCGGCTGAGCCGTAGCGCCGTCCCGGTTTCTTTTCCAGGCACTTCAGACAGATCGCTTCCAGATCGCGATCAAGGCGCGGATTGAGCTTGCGCGGCAGGGTCGGCTCCTCGTTTCGCACCTTCACCAGCACGTCGAGGACGTTTGGGCCGGTGAAGGGAGGTCTGGACGTCAGGCATTCGTACAGAATCGCGCCCAGGCCATAGACGTCGACGGCGGTGGTGAGGTCTTTCTGCGCCGACGCCTGTTCGGGCGCCATGTAGGCCGGCGTCCCGATGATGGTGCCGGACCGCGTCATTTCCTCGGTTACCTCCACCTGACAGGCCAGACCAAAGTCGCTCACATACGGCTCGAATTCCGGATCTTGACCGCCGAAATCCGAGAGCGTCTTGTCTGACTGCGGTTTGGAATTCGCATTTCGAGTTTCGGATTTCCTTTGAAGAAGGATGTTGGCCGGCTTCAGATCGCGATGAAGGATGCCGCGTTGATGGGCGTGATGGACCGCCCGCGCCACGACAACGAGCAGACGGACGGACGCCTTCGCGGGCAGAGGTTCGCCGCGCTGCCGCAGCGCGGCGGCAAGGCTCGGCCCATCGATCCACTTCATCGAGAAGAACGGCTGCCCCTGCTCCTCCACCAGTTCGTAGACGGGAACGATGTGCGGATGATCGAGGCGAGCGACGTGGGCGACCTCAGTGGCAAAGCGCTGCCGCGTTTCCTCTTCGCCCAGGAAGTGATAGCGAACCGTCTTCAGGGCGACGAGGCGTGGCGGATTCAATTGCCGTGCCTTGTAGACGATGCCCATGCCGCCGCAGCCCGCTTCCTCGAGGATCTCGTAGTTCTTGAGGTGCATCGGCAGCGGAACGGCACGGCTGGGCTGTCGAACCTTTGGCTCCTGCCGCTCATTGTTTTTCATGCTGCAACCTTGTCTGATGGGGGTGGTCGGCAAGCCGGTTGATGCTCTTCCGCCGTCTTGCCTTCCTCGCTCCCAGCCGGTTGCACCACCTTCTC
>JBBRIK010001256.1:0-2374 GCA_038221045.1 Gemmatales bacterium | reverse complement strand
GGCTCGTAGATTTCACGCGAGAGCGAGGAGGTGTTCCATGATGACCGTAACCGACGAACCGCGGCCCTTCCACTTTCACCGTGATCAGTATTATCAGATGCGCGAGCGGGGCTGGTTCGCGAATCAGAAAGTCGAGTTGCTCGGCGGTCAGGTTCTCGTTCATCCGGGACCGGAAGCGGAGCCTCCGGGACCGGACATGTTTCCGTCGCGCCGCTGGACGAAGGACGAATACTATCAGATGCTCGACTTCGGCTGGTTCCAGGACCGGCGCGTCGAGTTGATTGGCGGGGAGGTGCTGGAGATGCCCGCTCAGAAGAACGAACACGCCATCGGCATTGCTCTCTCGAATCAAGCGTTAATAGTGGCCTTCGGACCGACATTCTGGGTTCGGGTGCAGATGTCGCTTGATCTGAGGCCGCTTTCGGTCCCTGACCCCGATTTGGCCGTCGTGCCTGGTACTCCTCGTTCGTATGTCGGAACCAGCAACCCGACGAGTGCTCTACTGATTGCCGAAATTAGTGACACCAGCCTCAACTATGACCGCAACGCCAAGACCAGTCTCTATGCGGCTGCCGGCATTGACGACTACTGGATCGTCAACCTGGTCCAGAATCAGCTGGAGGTCTATCGCGACCCCAGCGCCGATACTTCCACACTCTTCGGCGCCCGCTACGCGACGCGCATCATCCTCATCCCCGGCGATCACATCAGCCCGCTCGCCGCGCCTTCTATGAAGATTCTCGTCGCCGATCTCCTCCCGTGACGCCGGTCCCTCCTCACAGCAGTGTGCCGCGCAGGATCAGCGCCGCCGCAATAAAGTAGATGATCAGGCCGCTCACATCCACCAGCGTGGCCACAAAGGGGGCCGAACAGGTGGCAGGATCAAAGCCGACGCGCCGAAGCATGAAGGGGAGCATGCTGCCCATCAGTGAGCCAAAGCAGACGACGCCGATCAGGCTGACCCAGACCGTCAGTCCAATCAGGAGGTAGTGTCCGCCGTAGTCGTACCAGCCCAGCGCTTGCCAGATCCAGATACGTAGGAAGCCGATGAAGCCGAGCCAGACGCCGAGGCTCGCCCCCGAGCGCAGCTCGCGCGCGAAGACGCGCCACCAATCGCGGAGCCGCAACTCGGTCAACGCCAGGGAGCGGACAACCAGCGTGGAGGCCTGCGAGCCGGAGTTGCCGCCGCTGCTGATGATGAGCGGGATGAACAACGCCAGGACGGCGGCCCGCTTGATTTCGTCCTCAAAATAACCCATCGCCGTCGCCGTCAACATTTCACCCAGGAACAACACGGAGAGCCAGCCGCCGCGCTTCCAGAGCATCTGGAAGTAGCTCACGTCCAGGTACGGCGCGTCGAGGGCTTCCATGCCGCCGATCTTCTGGATGTCCTCGGTGGCTTCCTGCTCGGCCACGTCGAGCACGTCGTCGGCTGTGATGATGCCCAGGATGTGGCCGTTGTTGTCGGTGACGGGCAGCGCCGCCCGGTCGTATTTCTTGAACGCGCGCAGGACTTCCTGCCGGTCGGTCGTGGCCGGGACGGAAACCAGCGGGCGATGCTCCATCTCGGAGACCTTGGTCTCGGGCTCGGCCAGTACGAGAGACCCCAGGCGCAGCTCCTCGAGGAGCTTGCCGTTCGCGTCCACGACATACAGGATGTTGAGCGTCTCCTTGCCGTGCCCGGTCCGCCGGACATGGTCCAGGGCTTCGCGCGCCGTCATGTCGGGCCGGAGGGCGACATACTGGGGCGTCATGTAGCGCCCGGCCGTGTGCGGCGGGTAGCCGAGGAGGTCGCGGGCGGCCTGGAGCTCGCGCGGCGTGAGCGTTTCGAGCAGCCGCCGGGTCACCGCCGCGGGTAACTCTTCCAGCAGGCGAGCCTGATCGTCCGGCGTCATCCCTTGCAGCACAGCGCGCATCTGCTCGTGACTCAGGCAACGGAGCAAATTCTCCTGATGGTCGGGCGGCAGATAGGCGAACACCTGACCGGCGAGCTCGCGCGGCAGGAGGCGGAAAATAGCGACGTCGTCTTCATCGGGGATCGAGATGAGGATCTCGGCGATGTCGGAAGGGTCAAAGTCGGACAGGACGTCCCGCAGAGCGTCCCAGTTTTTTTCCCGGATCAGGTCTTGCAAATCCGGCCCCAGCAGCGGTCCGATCATGGCATGCCTCGCACGTCCGGCCAAGAACAGTAGAGATGAGATAGTCCGTCAGTGAGGCAGCCTCCCGATTAGTGGGGCGCCCTCTCTGAAGATATTACCTCGGCAAGATAGGTTGTCACGAAGTTTGTCGCCGATCTGCTCCCCCGACGCCGGTTCATACAAAGACGACGTGTCCGGCGAAGACGCCGGGCCGTAGTGCGAACACGAGGGGCGTC
>JBBRIK010001255.1:0-2375 GCA_038221045.1 Gemmatales bacterium | reverse complement strand
GATCGCGTCAGCGGCCTTCGTCTTGCCGTTGTGGAAATCCGCGACGGCCTTGGGGTTGCCCGCCACGGCGCGGGCGACGATCTCGCGGAGGATTCCTTCATCGCTAAAGATGCGGATGCCGAGAGCATCCATCGCCTCCCTGACCTTCCCGCCCACTTCCACCAGGCGATTGTAGACGTCGCGCGCCCGCTGGGCGGGCAGGCCGGTCTGGCGTACCTCGCGGATCAGGTCGGCCAGGATGCCCGCGGGCAGAGGGAACTGCTCGATCTCCCATTTGCGTTCGTTGAGCGTGGCCAGCACCTGATTCGTCACCCAGTTGCAGGCCGCCTTCGCATCCTCGCACCCCCGCGTCACCTCCTCGAAGTAGGTGACGAGAGCGCGTCCGACGCGCGTCAGCACGCCGGCGTCGTACTCCGACAGGCCGTACTGTTCGACCAGTCTCATATGCTGTTGCGCGGGCAACTCGCCCATTTCGCTTCGCGCCTTGGCCAGCATCGGCTCCTCCACGAGGACAGGCACGAGGTCGGGCTCCGGGAAGTAGCGATAGTCCGACGCTTCCTCCTTGTCGCGCAGTTTGTAGGTGAGGCCCTTCGTCTCATCCCAGCCGCGTGTCTTCTTCGGTTCCTCGCCCATCTGCTTGCCATCGTCGAGGAACTTCTGATAGAGCCGTCCGGCCTCGAACTCCAGGGATTTCCCGACGGCGCGGATGCTGTTGAGGTTCTTGATCTCGACGATCGGCGTGATCGCCACGGAGCCGGTGACCTGGGGAATGTGGAGGTTGACGTTGGCGTCGCAGCGCAGCGAGCCTTCCTGCATCTCGCAGTCGGAGACGCCGATTTCGCGCAGCAGCAGGCGAATTGTTTCGAGATACGCTTTCGCCTCGTCGGGGGTGGACAACTCGGGTTTGCTGACGATTTCGAGCAAGGGAGTGCCAGTGCGGTTGAGATCGACGAGCGAGTCCTTGCGGCCGCCCTGTTCGTCGTGCTGCATCTTGCCGGCGTCTTCCTCAAGGTGAGCGCGGATGATGCCGATGCGCCTGGTTCCCTGCTGCGTTTCGATATCGAGCCAGCCTTCGCTGCTGAAGGGCAAATCGTACTGGGTGACCTGATAGTTCTTGGGCAGATCGGGATAGAAGTAGTTCTTGCGATCCCACTTGGTGAAAGGCGCAATGGTGCAGTTCAGGGCGAGAGCGGCCCGCAAGGACAGTTCAAAGGCCCGGCGATTCATGACCGGCATGGCGCCTGGCAGACCGAGACAGACAGGGCAGGTCGCCGAGTTGGGCGGCAGGCCGAACGACGTAGCGCAGCCGCAGAAGAGTTTCGTTTTCGTCAGCAATTGGACGTGGACTTCCAGGCCGATGACGATGCGATAGGGCGCGTCAGCCATGTTGCTGTCCTCGCTCCTGATTCGCGAGGAGGGCGCGGAGTCGTTCGACTTCGGCCTGGAAGCCATCAGCGCGTTTCGCTGCTTCGTCGGCACGTTGCTTCTCGTCGTCAGCGCGTTTCGCTGCTTCGTCGGCGCGTTGCTTCTCGTCGTCAGCGCGTTGCGTTTCTGCTTCCACTCCCGTGAGAACCAGCCGTCCTTCCGTGTCGAAAAATCGGGGCCAGTAATCCTTCGTCCCCTGGAATACGCCCTCCCAGATGCCGAACCAGAGGCCGAGCCGCTCGCTCCAGATCCAGCCGCGTTCATCGCGAACGATCGGAGCATAATGCAGGTTCCCCTGGAGACGCCAGCCCTCAAGGGTTCGCTTGACGGGATCGTAGAGAACGTATTCGCTGACCTCGAGATGCTCGTAGACGTCTTTTTTCGTCGTGCGGTCCCGGCGAGCCGTGCTGCGCGATAAGAGTTCCATGATGACATGAGGGGCTTTCCCCTCTCTGAAAACACACCACTTCTCCCGCTTGCGCCGCGTCACGCCGGAAACGTAGAAGAAGTCGGGTCCGCGGAACTGAGGCAGAGGCTCCTCTTCGTTGAAGTAATACAGGAACATGTTGCCACCGACATAATAGTCGTCGCGGGCGGCAAAAAGGAAGGTGATGACGTCGATGAGGAGATTCATCGCGGCGCGGTGCCAGGAAGATTCCATGGGGATTCCGTCTTCGGAAGGAAGAAGGTCGGTCAACTCCAGCACCGCCCGAGCGATGGCCTCGGCTTCCTCTTCGGGGTCGCGAATGATCTGCATCAACTCGAGCGCGCGAGGCTGCCAGGCAGGGATCTCCTCGGCGAACGGTGACGGCACAGGACTGCTCATGGCCACCTCCTGAGTCAACGTGACGGCCGGCGCAGGTGCCAGGCCGTTTCTCGTTCGTACATGCGAGCCACTCGCAACAGCTTCTCTTCCTCGAACGGCGACGTCAAGATCTGCAAGCCGATCG
>JBBRIK010001254.1:0-2378 GCA_038221045.1 Gemmatales bacterium | reverse complement strand
ATCTGATTGGCGATCTGGTCGTGGTCCGCCTCATGGGAGTCTTGACCGCGGCGGAACAGCAACTGGTCAAGTCGCTGGCGGCCGAGAAGGGAAGGGACCTGCTCAAACAAGTGCGAACTCATCTGATCGAAACGGCGCGGCCCATCATGGAAGCGATGATCCAGGAGGTCACCGGCGTCAAGGTGGTGAGCCTGCATCACGACATCAGCACCACCATGGGAGAAGAGGTGGTCCTCTTCACCCTGGCCGAGTCGCCTTTGGTTCGCGAGACAAGGAAAAAATAGAGTCTTCTGAATCGGGGCATCGGACGGGAGCAGTCGATTAACGTCGTCCTGGCTTCAGTTCGCCGGGTTTGCTCGTGTTGCCGTCAATGGAACTGCTTCGCGCCAACTGTTCGGCTTCGCCTTCGTTGCTGATGCTCGCTCGAATGAGCGTGTGATAGCCGGGTTTGGAGGCTTCCATCGCCTCCCACTCACTTTGCTCGCAGACGGCGCTCATGCCGTTGGGCTTCCCGTGGATCGTCATGCGATAGACAACCCACAAAATGGGCATCTCGGTCGTGTTCATCGGGTCCCCTCAGCGCCGCAAGAGGCTGTTTCGTGGCGGCTCGAATGGTGACGTGATTGTCTTCCTTTACTCAAATCGGCTTCTTCGCCGCAATGCCTCCATGCCTAATAGTGCATTATAGCAGAACTTACCGAGGCGCGCCCTTCACTTCCCCATCGAGTCCAGAGGTTATTGCCTCATTCCCTGGATCTGCACCTCACGACTTTTCCGGCACTTGGGACAGAAGAAATGGGTCCGGGTGAGGCCGTTGCCGATGAGCATGGTGCTCCGGCATGTGTCCTCATGGCTGCACTGGGTACACTTTTTCCTGAAGTGGACGCTGTGGCCGTCCTGGCCGAGAATGATGGCCCCCCTGATTCCGACGGCTCGTCGCGTCACGACCTTTTCGGGCTCCTTGACGGCCGGTTTCTCGCTCGCAACGGCTTGGGCCGGCTCGTCCGTCTCCGTGAGGTCAGTCCAGGGCGAACTGCTTAGAGGGACCATGCCTGGATCAGACGGTATTTCTCCTGCTGCGGACAGTACGGGGGACGCTTCTGACAGGCCCTCTCCGCTTGAGTTCACCGATTGCATTTCGCTGACTGTCGTCAGGGATGAGGAAGCCACCTTGGGGGCTGAATCGTTGGTGATCGTCAGAGAGGGGAACAGGTTTTTCACCTTGGAAAGCAACACCGGACTCTCCATTCCCTCCTTCCAGAGGGTGTCCGTGGGCCGAAGCCGCGCGGAGGTCGCTAACTCCCTCAACTGCGCCGCTGAATAGGGACCAAACCTCTTGTTGTTCCTGCCGACATAAAAATCAACAGTCATGGACGGACCTCCTCCGGGGAATCCCATTCAGGGAATGACGGACGGTCTGTTTGGGGCAGAGCGTCCCTGTAGAGGATGGTCAGATTGAATAGGTAGCTGCCCGGACGGGCGGTCAGATAAGTAATATGGCCATCTGATCAGGTTTAAGGATCGTACCGCGCATCCGTGTACAGAGCAAGGACAAACGCGGATATTTCAATTCGGACTGGTCTGTCACACTCCATCGTTCTTCTTCTGGAGACTCGCCCCTCTCGGGAGACTCGCGTCATGCCACCGGCCACCTGTCCCGCCGCGGATCAGCTATCCGCCTACGTCATCGGAAAGTTGCCTCCGGACTTGCTCGAGTCCGTTGCCTGCCACGTCGAGCGCTGTCCGGCCTGCGAGGCGTCTCTGCACGTCCTCGAACAGTTGTCCGATCCACTGCTGGCCAACCTGCGCCACGATGAGCCGGCCAATCCCTGGCTCGGCGAACCTCAGTTGCACGCCGCGCTCGCTCAGGCTCAATCGCTGGCCGCCCGGCCCCACCCCACCGCGTCCGGCCCCTCGCTGGGCCGCCTCGGCTCCTACGAACTGCTCGAAAAAGCCGGCCAGGGCGGCATGGGTGTCGTCTACAAGGCTCGCCACACCCTCCTCGACCGCATCGACGCCGTCAAGGTGCTGCCCGCCCAGCGGACCAGCGACCCCGAATCGGTCAAACGTTTTCTCCGCGAGATGCGTGCCGTCGGCCAGCTCTGTCATCCCAACCTCATTCAGGCTCGCCACGCCGAACAGGCCGACGGTACCTGGCTGCTGGCGACCGAATGGCTCGATGGCGAGACGCTTACCCAGCGCGTCCAGCGCTTGGGACCGCTGCCGCCCGCCGAGGCGTGCGATCTGGTCTCTCAGGCCGCCGAGGGGTTGCAGCACGCCCACGACCGGGACGTCATCCACCGCGACGTCAAGCCATCGAACCTGATGCGGGTGTCTTCGGGCCAACTGAAGGTCCTCGATCTCGGGTTGGCCCGGCT
>JBBRIK010001253.1:0-2378 GCA_038221045.1 Gemmatales bacterium | reverse complement strand
TTCGCAATGTCGTCATGCAGGTACTGACGCAGGTTCGCGGCGGCAATAGCACGGTCCCACAGCGGAACGGCCATGCTCGCGCCTGGGGCGTGTTTCAGGACGTTGACAAGGCGGTGTCAGCGGCCGCGGAAGCTCAGCGCGAATTCGAGAGGCGCGGCCTCAACGAGCGCCGCAAGGCCGTCGAGTGCATCCGCAAGATTTGCAAGGAACAGGCCGAGGCGCTCGGACGCGAGGAACTCGAAGAGACGAAGATCGGCAGGCTCGTTCACAAGATCGAGAAGCTCACCGTCATCGCGGATCGCATCCCCGGCGTAGAATTCCTGAAGACCGAGGCGTACAGCGGCGAGAACGGCATCGCCCTCATCGAGTACGCCCCCTTCGGCGTCATCGGCATCATCACGCCGGTCACGCATTCGCTGCCGACGCTGGCCTGCAACGCCATCAGCATGCTCGCGGCCGGGAACGCCCTCGTTTGCAATCCGCATCCCAGCGGCGCGCGCATCGCCTGCAAGGGAGTGCGGCTCTTCAACCAGGCGATCCACGACGCCATCGGCATCGACAACCTGCTGACCATCATCGAGAATGCGACGCTCGAATCGGCCCAGGCCATCTTCGACCATCGCGAGGTTCGCATGCTCTGCGTGACCGGCGGCCCTGCCGTCGGCCGGGCCGCCCTCCGCAGTCCGAAGCGAGCCATTGTCGCGGGGCCGGGCAATCCGCCGGTCGTCGTCGATGAGACGGCTGACCTCGACAACGCGGCCAAGTCGATCGTCATCGGGGGCGGTTACGACAACAACCTGCTCTGCATCGGCGAAAAAGAAGTCTTCGCCGTCGCTTCGATCTTCGACGAGTTGTGCGAGGCGATGACGCGGCACAAGGCCGTCAAGCTGAACGCGAGCCAGATCGAGGCGCTGACGAAGGCGGCTTTCGAGGCGGAGAAAGACGATCCGAAGAAGTTGCACGTCGTCAAGGAATTGATCGGCCAGGACGCGGCCATTCTCGCTCAGAAGGCGGGCCTGAAGGTGCCGGCCGATACCGAGTTGCTCTTCGGCGAGACGGACGAGAGCCATCCATTTGTCACGCACGAACAGATGATGCCCTTCGTGCCGTTCGTCCGCGTGGCGGATGTGGATGCGGCCATCGCGCTGGCGAAGAAGTATGAGCATGGCTTCAAGCACACGAGCATCATTCACTCGCGCAATGTCGAGACGATCACGCGCATGGGCCGGGAGATGGACACGACGTTGTTCGTGCAGAATGGCCCCTCAACGGCGGGCCTCGGCAGCGGCGGCGAGGGCTACCTGAGTTTCAGTATCGCGACTCCGACCGGCGAGGGCGTGACGACGCCGTTGACCTTCACGCGGCAGCGGCGCTCCACAACAGTCAAGGCGATGCGGGTGATCTGACCATGCAACTCGGACGGGTCGTCGGTCATGCGATTGCGACGGTGAAGCATCCCAGCTTCCAGGGCTGGCGCTTCCTGCTCGTGCAATTGCTGACGAATGAGGGCAAGGACGACGGCGAGCCCTTGCTGGTTCTCGATTCGGTCGGCGCGGGGCCGGGATCGACGGTGATAATGAGCAACGATGGGGCGGCAGCGCGGCAGATGGTCGGCTCGAAGACGTCTCCTGCCCGTTGGTTCGTGATGGGGATCGAGGACTGATGAAGAGTGGGCAACCAGCCTGGGGCTACACGATAGAGGGGCGGCCCTCGGTCATGTTCCAGGCCGCGCTGCGTTCGATCAGCCGCAATGGATCGTCGCCTTCGCCGCTGCCTCCCTGCGAGGGTGAGGCATGTTCGTGGGTGAAACAAGTGGCCTCCTGCCTGTTCGACGGCACCTGTCAGGCAGTGGTCCTGTTCTGCGACGATCCGGGCCTTGCCTGCTGTGTCGCCAACAAGGTCCCCGGCGTCCGGGCCGTCCCTGTGTGGACGATTACACAGGCGCGACGCGCGATTGACAGCCTGGGAGCGAACCTGCTTGCGGTCGAAATGGCGGGGCGGACGTATTACGAGTGCCGGGAGTTATTGCGGTTGTGTCAGGGGGGTGTCACTGCCGCCTGCCCGGATGGCGTGGCTTGCGTCCTTGAGGAACTCGACGGTCATGCGCATCGCTGAAGTGATCGGAAGTGTGACGCTATCGCGCGGGCATGAGACGCTGACCGGAGCGCGCTGGCTCATCGCCGTGCCGTGCAGTCTGAAAGCGCTCCAAGAAGAGCAGCGAGGCGATGGAGAAGACCTTGTCGTTTACGACAACCTCGGCGCGGGTATCGGCTCCCTGATCGGACTGAGTGAGGGCGCGGAAGCGGCAGCGCCTTTTCATCCGAAGAAGATGCCCGTCGATGCGTATTCTGCGTGTGTTTTGGACCGGGTAGTAGTCA
>JBBRIK010001252.1:0-2384 GCA_038221045.1 Gemmatales bacterium | reverse complement strand
ATGTACGCCTGCGCGAAGAAGACCAAGGACGTCCCCAAGCCGAACTTCGACATCTTCGTCGCCGTCAAGCAAAACGCCCGCGCCTCCTTCACGGCCCCGACTCCGCTCAACACCATCGACACCGTGGCCGACGAACTGCATCCCTGGCTGACTCCCGATGGCCGGCGTCTCTATTTCAGCCGCAAGGACAAGGACGGCTGGCGCATCTACACCAGCACGCGCCAGGCGGCAACAGGAGCGGCCGGGTTCATGCAGCCGGCCGCGATCAAGGAACTGCCCGCCGACTTCCATCATGCGACGTTCACGCCGGACGGCAAGACCATGTATCTGCAAGGACCGCTTGAAAACGAGCGCTGGGGTTTGTTCGTCTCAACACTGAATGGCACGAAGTGGAGTGAGCCGGCTCCGCTGAACGTCAACTCGACGGACGCGACGACGGGAGACATGTCGCCCTGCCTCAGCCGTGATGGCCGGCTTCTTTACTTCTCGTCCGATCGTCCGGGCGGCAAGGGCAAGAAGGACATCTGGGTGATTCCCGTCGAGCAACTGAAGAAGGTGTCGAAAGAAAAGTGATTCATTGCTGTTGGCAGAGGCGCGACGGGAATCGCGCCCCTGCCAACAGCCGTCATCTCTCTTCCAGTCCACGCAAGCCTTCCTCGACCTCACGAACCAGTTCGGCGTCACGCTTTCGCACGCCGGCGAGGAAGGTCTGAGCCGCCGGTTGCGGACAGTTCAGAGCATAGCGAAGGATGGCTCGCCTCTGGATCGGAGCGTCGAACCCCTTGCGTCCATACTGGGCCAGCACCTCGTTCGTCAGTTCCCACATCTGCCAGCGACGCAGGTCCTCGACTGCGCAATCCACCAGTTCTCCCTGCGTCAGCATGCCGGCCAGGCAGCGGCGGACGACGCCGCGCATCTCCGCGGGCTTCCAGGCCATGTAGAACCGCAGGGTCCGCACGGTGGCCAGACGCACCAGCAGCGGCTGGCGTCCCTCGCGCAGCAGTTGCTCGGTCCATTCCCAGCCCTCGCGCGGCTTCATCTGAATGAAGCCGCCGAGCAGGCCATCATAGGCGGACGTCTGCTTCTCGGTCGGCTTCGCGAGGACGGTTTGAAACCACTTCACATCCTCGGGTGAGCCGCATGCTCCCAGAAGGAAGGCGTACAGGCCGAGGCGCATCTCGGGAGTCTTCGGGTCCCTGAGCCAGCGGCGCAGCATTTCCGGTTTGAGGAGCTTGCCCATCTCGCCGATCTCGCGATCCGACGCATGAGAGAACTCCAGGAACGCGTCGGTCGATATCTTCTCGTCGGGGTGGTCGAGATAGCGAAAGAAGAAGGCGAGGTTGCCGCGTATGTCATTCGCCGGCAGCGCCAGCGTCGCCTTCACATACGCCACCATCTGGCCGGAACTGACGGCGACGTAACGGTACGCTGAGATGCCCTCGCGCGTGGCCGTGCAGAAGGCGAGGTATTCCGGTGGATGTTTCGGGTCTTCAATGGGGATATAAGACGACATGACGAGAACGTCGTCCTTTTTCTTGCGATAGCCGGCCGGCACGCTCGCGTCGATCTTGAGGACCTCAACGATACGGAAGTCCGTCGATCCTGCCCCCGCAATCTGCCCCTCGTTTCTCCAGTGAGCGTTTTCGAGCGTCCCATGAAGAATGAGATGGGCCGTCGATTGGGCAGCTTCTTGACGAAATGTGGGCGACTGCCTGACGTTGACGCACAGGCTACAGGGCAGGGCAGGGCAGGGGAGTAGGATCAGAAGCAGGCAGGCCCGACACAGGTATCCCATCAGCCACCTCCATGCGGCTCCAGTTGCCAGTCGGTTCTTCCAACTGGCAACTGGCAACTGACAACTGGCAATTTAGTGAGATCCCGGCGAGCGAGGATCCTGCGACGGCAGGGCCGACTCCGTTTTCAGCGTCTCTTCGATGGCCGACACCAGGTCCTCATCGCCCTCGCGCATTTCCTTGACGTATTTCTTAGCATCGGCTGTGTCGCACTGGAGCATGAACTTCAGGATGGAGCGGCGCATGATCGGGATGTCGAATTCGGGCCGATCCTTCAGCGCCAGCACGGCCTTCGTATACTGCCACGCTTTCCACTTGCGCAGGTCCTCAATGGCGATGTCCGCGATGTCGTGCTGCTGAAGCAACTGAGCGAACCCTGTAAGGACCTGCTCGCGCGCGATTACGTCCTTGCGGACGTCGAGGAAGAACCGTGCGGCCTTGATCGCGGAATAGCGGTAGTTGAAGTCGTGCTTGCGATTGCCGAGGATACCGCTCAGGTACTGCCAACCTTCCTTGGGCTGCAACAGCACCTGGCCGGCCAGAATGCCGTCGATGCCGGTCGGCACCCGATGTTCGGGATCATCGACAAGC
>JBBRIK010001251.1:0-2388 GCA_038221045.1 Gemmatales bacterium | reverse complement strand
GTATCGAGTGTTGGCTCGACGAAGATCAGTACGTTTGCGGCTTCTTCGCTCGCATCAAGGCGTCGGCCTTGATCGCCTCTTCCAGGCTGATGAAGCCGTCGCCGTCGAGGTCGAGCTTCTGGAACTGCTCCGGCGAACCGAGGAACTCGCGCCGCGACACGTCGCCATCGCCGTTGCGGTCCATTTTGCGAAACCATAACGGACCCAGCGTCGAGGCCGGACGAGTCTGCATCCCCATCTGAAACGGGTTGCGCACAACCTGAGCGGGATTGCTCCCCGACCCGATCGCGATTTGCACCTGAACGGGAATCTCGTCCTCGCTGAGGATGCCGTCCCCATTGAGGTCGAACGCCTTCAGTTTCTCGGAGGCCGCACGCAGTTCGCGCACACTCAGCCGGCCGTCGCGGTTGGTGTCCAGCAGCTCGAACAGGCCGCGACTCGTCTCCGATACCGTCACGGACGTTGTCGGGCCGCCTCCCTGGGCATGTATGGCACACATGTCCATGAACTCCTTCTTCATGACCCGGCCGTCGTTGTCGCGGTCGGCCATCTCGAAGAAGCCCTTCATGGCCTGGAAGTTCCCTGCCTTGAGGTCCTGTTGCAGATCGACGAAACCCTTCTTGCCCTTGTCGGTCATCTGGAAGATGGAGTCGAAATAGCCCGTCAACTGCGTCGCCGGCTGAACGTAGACGCCCACTCCACTTCCCCCCGATCGAATCTCCATCTGCGCCGAGGTGAGAGAGACCATCAAGGCATCGCCCGAGGCCTGGCGCACCATCGCGTCGAGAGCATTCTTCCGCTCCGGCGTCAAGTGAATGGCCGGCCCATCCATCTTCTCCCGCTTGCCGAGTTGGACAGTGATTTCCAGGTCCGGCGCGACGATGAAGTAGCGGATCAACTCGATCGCATCGATCAGGCCGTCCCCATTGCGGTCGAGGTTCCTGAACGAATCGGCGTCGAGGCCGATCTCATCGCGCGTGAGCTTGCCGCTCTTGTCCTTGTCGTAGCGGGTGATCAACTCCTTGCTCAGGTTGAGCCGTTCGGTCAGCTGGCCTGGGCCGGTTTCCTTGGGAACGAGCAGGAAAGACGAGTCACCAGTCGTCACACGGGCGGTCGGCCCTCCCGGCATCATCATCCCGCCGCCGGCTTGCTGAAATTGGCCGGCCAACCCATCGAGCGGCGCGGTATTGAGTTCATTGGCGTCGAGCGTCTCGTCATCGTTGGTGTCGAGGCGAGCGACGAGGTCGTCAGCCTTGACGATCTTCTGGAGATCGAGTTTGCCGTCCTTGCCGCCGAGGTGGCGGAGCAGAGCTGACGTCAGACGATTGCCGGGCTGTCCATAGGCGTAGTTATAAGCGGGGACCAACTGGACCGCCGCCACCTGGGCCTTGGCCCGATAGAACGCCTTGACCTCATCGAGGGTGGCCTTGCCGTCAGCGTTCTGATCGACCTGCGCCATCTGGACCGCGGTATGGTTGTAGAAGTTGTAGAAGTTGCCGCGGACGAGTTGCTGCATCATCGCCGGCGAAGGCAGGCGCTTGACCTCGATTTCGTCGAGGACGCCATCGCCGTTGTTGTCGGCGAACTTGAACAGTTTCTCGACGTAGTCATCCCACGCCTGCGAGTGGGGCTTACCATCAGTCAGGATGTGCAACCGCATCAGCACGGGACGCGTCTTGCCGAGGAAAATCACGTCCTGCACGTCCGCCGCCTGTCCCGGATCGAGGCGCGGCTTCGTCTCATCCGCCCGCCCCATCGTCGATGAACAGACAAGGAGACAGAGAGACAAGGAGACAAGGAGACCGAAGAACCAGGAACCGCGGACTGATGGACGCAGGGAACGCTTACTCGTTCTTGTCTCCTTGTTTCCTTGACTGAGAGGAAGTGTCACGACAGCACCTCCTTGATGACCTTCGCGCCCGGATCGGCGATGCGAATGGGCCGGCCGACGTTCGACATGTTCTGCTTCGTCGGATCGATGCCCACCGCCGCCGCCACGGTCGCCAGGAGGTCGGACACGGAGACGGCGCGTTCCGCGACGTTCTCGCCGCCCTTGTCGGTCTTGCCGATGGCCTGTCCGCCCTTGATGCCGCCGCCGCACAGGACGGTCGTCCAGGCGTTGGGGTAGTGATCGCGGCCTTGCTGGCCGTTGATCTTCGGCGTCCGGCCGAACTCGCCCATCCAGACGATGAGCGTCGAATCGAGCATTCCGCGGTCCTTGAGGTCGGTCATGAGCGTGGACCAGGCTGGGTCGAGGACGTTGCACAGCGAACGGACCATGTCGAAGTTGTTCTGGTGCGTGTCCCAGCCGGCCTGCGCCCCCGGCACGCTCGACAGCGTCACCTCGACGAACGGCACGTCGCGCTCGATGAGCCGCCTCGCCAGCAG
>JBBRIK010001250.1:0-2397 GCA_038221045.1 Gemmatales bacterium | reverse complement strand
GGCTACCTCCACATTGGCCACGCCAAGTCGATCTGCCTCAACTTCGGGCTGGCGCGCGAGTTCAACGGCAAGTGCAACCTTCGCTTCGACGACACCAATCCCGCCAAGGAGGAGCAGGAGTACGTCGATTCCATCATGAACGACGTCCGCTGGCTCGGCTTCCAGTGGGACAATGTCTTCTACGCTTCCGATTACTTCGAGCAGCTCTATCAGTGGGCCGAGCAACTCATTGGGGCCGGCAAGGCCTATGTCTGCGATCTCTCGTCCGACGAGGTGTCGAAGACGCGCGGCACCCTCACCCAGGGAGGGCATCAGTCGCCCTATCGCAATCGCTCCATCGAGGAAAACCTCGATCTCTTTCGCCGGATGCGGACGGGCGAGTTCCCCGATGGCGCGCGCACGCTGCGGGCGAAGATCGACATGGACTCGGCCAACTTCAACTTGCGCGACCCGGTGATGTATCGCATCCTGAGAGCGCACCATCATCGCACCGGCGACAAGTGGTGCATCTATCCGATGTACGACTGGGCGCACGGCGAAAGCGACTCCATCGAGGGCATCACACACTCGATCTGCACGCTTGAGTTCGAGAATCATCGGCCCCTGTACGAGTGGTACGTCCATAACCTGGGCATTTACGCGCCGCAGCAGATCGAGTTCGCCCGGCTCAACTTGACCTTCACGGTCATGAGCAAGCGCAAGCTGCTCGAACTGGTCAAGAATGGCCACGTTCGCGGCTGGGACGACCCGCGCATGCCGACCCTCGCCGGCATTCGCCGCCGCGGCTACACGCCCGAATCGCTACGCAACTTCGCCGCCAAGATCGGCGTCTCCAAGTACGAGGGGACCATCGACGTCAGCGTGCTGGAGAACGCCGTCCGCGAGGACCTCAACAAGCGTTCTCTGCGCGTCCTGGGCGTCCTGCGGCCACTCAAGGTCGTGCTGGAGAACTACCCCGAGGGACAGACCGAGCAGATCGAAGCAATCAACAATCCGGAAGAGCCATCAGCGGGAACGCGGCGGCTGCCGGTCTCGAAGGTGCTCTACATCGAGGAGGATGACTTCCGCGAGGAGCCGCCGAAGGACTATTTCCGTCTCGCTCCGGGCCGTGAGGTTCGGCTGCGCTATGCCTTCATCATCAAGTGCAACGCCGTCATCAAGGACGCGAGCGGCAAGGTGGTGGAGTTGCGCTGCACGCTCGACGCCGATTCGCGCAGCGGCATGGCGGGAGCGACTCGCAAAGTGAAGGGGACGATTCACTGGGTATCAGCCGAGCACTCGATCCCGGCGGAAGTGCGCCTCTACGATCATCTCTTCGGCGTGCCTGCACCGGAAGATGTGGAGGATGGGGCGAGCTATCTGGCGAATCTCAACCCGAAATCGCTGGAAGTGCTGACGGGCTGTCGTCTAGAGCCGAGTCTCGCCGGCGCGGAGGCGGGCAATCGTTATCAGTTCGAGCGGCAGGGCTATTTCTGCGTCGATCTGGTGGACTCGAAGCCGGGAGCGCTGGTGTTCAACCGCACGGTGACGCTGCGCGATAGCTGGGCGAAAATCGAGCAGAAAGCGCAGAAGAAGTAATCGCGGAGACGTCGCATGACCACATACGAAAAGCGACTGGACAGCGACATCCGCTGGGCGTTCATGGAGGGCAGCATGCACTTTGAAAAAGAAAGCGCCGTCCACAAAGCGCTTCGGCGAATCGCTCAACGTCTCGATCAACTCAACATCCCCTATGCTGTCGTCGGCGGGATGGCGCTGTTCTTCCACGGTTTCAGGCGTTTCACCGAGGACGTGGATATCCTCGTGACGCGCGAGGGGCTGAAGAAAATTCATGAGGAACTCGAAGGACTCGGCTATTTGCCGCCCTTCACGGGGAGCAAGCACTTGCGCGATACCGACGCGGGGGTCCGTGTCGAATTCCTGGTCACCGGCGATTTTCCGGGCGATGGGGTTCCCAAGCCCCTCGCTTTTCCCGACCCTGTCCAGGTGAGTGTCGAAATCGAGGGAATTCGATTTCTCTCGCTCCCGAGCCTGATCGAACTAAAACTCGCATCCGGAATGTCAAACGAACACCGAGGTCAAGATCTGATCGATGTCCAACGGGTGATTGACACCCTCGACCTGACTGAAGACTTCGCTGGCCAGCTACACCCCTATGTGCAGGAGAAATTCAAGGAACTCTGGGGAATCATTCAACGTAAACGAGCGCGAGGCTTGGACAACTGAGGTTCTCCTGACCTCTTTCTCAAGAAAATGTTCGACACTCCTCGCTAATCCCGACAGTTGCTGACTGTCATGCGATCCGCCGCCGTTCTTCCTGGCAGGGTTCGTCAGCCGCTGGGTTTGACAGCGGTTTCCCCATGGCCGCTTTTCCCGCACCGGCTCCCGGTTGCCTCG
>JBBRIK010001249.1:0-2398 GCA_038221045.1 Gemmatales bacterium | reverse complement strand
CCGTGATGCCCGTGATGAACGCGGTTTTGATCGACATCCTGTCCTCGAAAGAGTGAGCAAGGGCAATTTCTTACCATTCCATCAAAGTCGCTGTCAACGCCAGCCGCCGCTATCGATGGTGGCATTCTCGGCGAGCACGAGTCTTTTTCTTGCCGGTTGCGGCTTGGCAGGCAGACCGCTAAGCCGCAAGCGGTAAGAAAGAGACTCCCACCACCGTTCACGCCACGGCTCGCCGGGCGACGACGGCGTAAGTCTCGTAGGAGCGGACGCCCCACGCATCCTCGGCGGCAAGGAGATCGACGACGCATTCGCTGGGCCAGACTCCTGGCCGGGCGGGGACGGCAAACACCCGCAGCGAGCCGCCGTGCAGCGGCGTCAGTTCGGCCTCCGTGACAATGAGACCCTGCCCAATCGTACAGTGACACAGCGCTGTCAGGGAGAAAAGGCTGATCGGCTCACTCTGATGAGCAGGCGGTCCTCCGCCGTCGAGCCAATTCTTGATGTAGGGCGTCTCAAGGACGGCGAGGCCATCGTCTTTCAGCACACGTCGAACGCCGTGAACGAACCCGTTGAGGTCCGTGATTCGTCCGAGAACGTCATGGGCGTGAAACACGTCGCATCGCAGCCCTTGCATGTGCAGGCGATCCGCGAGCGCCCTCGAAAAGCACATTTCGCGCGTCAGAATGCCATGCTGCTGCCGCGCGACCTTGGCTGCGCCCCGCGAGGGATCGATGCCGAGGACCGGCACGCCCGCGTCGCGATAGTGCCGCAGCAAGTAAGCGTCATTGCTGCCGGCCTCGATGACCAGATGCTCGCGTCCGAGGCGGCGCATCTCAATCAGGCGCTGGGAAAGCGACGCCGCGTGCTGCGCGACATCCCCTGATGAGGAGGAGAAGCCCGCGTCAGCTTGCGACGATCCCGCCGGGAGAGGCTGCTGCACGAGGCTGCATGCGGAGCAGTAGGTCCAGGATTCGAGGCCCGTCAGCGGCAACAGAGCGGTGGAAGCGCACGAGCGGCAGGCAATGGGACCGTGACTCATGCCGGACTCCTTGGAACCGTGCGGACGGATCGACTCTCAGTCAGATGGTCACTCGAAGAGGAGGCGTCGAGAGGTGATTGGGGATAATAGCAAGTTTGTTCGCACGGCGTCAATTCATCCCTGCGCGACCCTGCGAGGCGACGAAGAGAGGGTGTCAATCCTCGGCGCGCGGCATGGAGGGACGGGCGACAGCCTCGGCCTCCTGACGTGCCAGACGCAGGTGAGTCTTCTCGATCCCGTCAGAAGGGGGCGTATTCTTCAGATGACGGTCGGCGTACTGAAGGCTGAGCAGTGCCTTGTCGTGGTCGTCCAGCCGGCGATACGCCAGGGCCAGGAAGAGATGGCCTTCGAGGATGCCGCCTCGGCCATGCAGCCTGTTCGCCTCCTCCAGGGCTTGCACTGCCTCGCGATGGCGGCCCGCCCGATGCAGACTGGTCCCCAGGACGAACAGCGCCAACTCCGTCCGCCCGGCTGCGCTGGCTCGCTCGGCCAGTTCCACGGCGCGACGCGCGTCCGATTCACGGCACGGCCCGAACCGGCACGCGGCCGCCAGTTGCATGGCGGTCGTTGGCCCGGCCGCCGGGGCGAAGCGATCCAGCATCCGGGTCACCGTCTCCTTGAACGCCTCCTCTTGCCCCATCGCGCGGAGGGACAGCAACAGCCCCTGCCAGGCTTTGGCATTCCAGAACGGCAGGTCGGCGGCACGGCGAAACGCAAGGGCAGCTCGCGGCCAGTTCTCAGCTGCGGCATGGTCCAGAGCAGCCTGAAGGACAGCCGGCCCGTCCGGCTCCGTCCACTGCCTCGGATCGAGGAGAGCGGCCTGGACATAACAGACGGCACTCTCCTCCGTGCGGCCGAGGCGGACCAGGAGATCGCCGCGGCGAGCGTGCAGCCTGGCATCGAGGGGCTGTTCCCCGATCAATTGGCCGAGGTGGTATAGGGCCGAGAACCACTGCTGGCTTCGCTCCCGGCGCACCATCTCCTCGCGATGCCAGACGGCATCGAGCGCCGTCAGCACCTGTCGCCGATACAACTCTTCCGCGGGAGGCGGGGCAATAATCCGGATCTGCCCCTGCTCGAGTTGGGCGTAAAGCAGCGCATCCAGGCGGTTCTCAGGCGCTGCCTCCTCCTCACTCGCAATTGAGAGCAGTTTGCCGGTGTCGAGGTCCCAGCCCGTAATGCGCTTGTCGGCATCCCGCATCAACAGATGACGGCTGTTGGGACTGAAACACAGCCGGTGGACAGCGGCCACGGGGTTCGGGCGTTCGAGGACGAGGACTTGCTTTCCACTGGCCGCGTCATGAAGTTGGATCGACTTGCCGCCCGTAGCCACGGCAAGGCGGCGGCCGTCCGGGCTGA
>JBBRIK010001248.1:0-2403 GCA_038221045.1 Gemmatales bacterium | reverse complement strand
GCAACTCATCGCCTGATTGGCGCGTGCGCCCTCGGCGAACATCTTGTCGTAGCCGGCTGACTGGAGCCATTTCTCGGCCGGCTGCGTGCTGAGCTTTGGATGAATGCGAAAGGCGCGGACGCGCTTCTTCGCCAAATCGGCCATGAGGCGTTCCGGCTCCTTGCCCTGCGGATCGATGACGGCGGTGCCGCTGAAGACGTCCTTGTGCAGGGCTATCATGTCGAGCATGTAGCGATTATCGAAGCCATAGAACGACATTTGAATGAGGTTGATGCGCTCGACACCGGCGGACTTGGAGTGCTTGAATAGTTGCTCGGGCGTGAAAGAGGCCGGCTCCATATTCTCCTTCTTGTAGCCGGCCGCGAGCGGATAGTGCGAGGTGTCCGGCGTCCAGATGTGAACGTGCGCGTCGATGAATCCCATGAGGCCCTCGGAACTTGGTGAGAGAAGCGATCTGCGGCGATTGTACCGAAGCGGAGTCACCCGTCAGGCCGAGAAGGTCGGTTCCGGCGATGGAAACGGCAATTGACGGAGGCTGCATCTCCCTCACGACTCACACCATCGCCTTCGACACTTCTGTAGAATGATGCGAGCCATGCACTGACGCCTTGAGGCGTTGAGCAGCGATGCCGAAATAACTTCTTGCCGCTTGCGGCTTAGCAGAAGACCGCTACGCCGCAAGCGGCAAGAAAACGAAAAATTATTTCGTAGACGTTCCTGAGCAGCGCATTCAACCACCACCCTCACCCGCTCTCGGAGAGCCTCCATGTCCCCGAATCGCGAACACTGTCCTGTCTGCGGCGAAGGCTCACAACCGCTCGATCGCCGTGAATTCCTCCATCTTGCTGCCGCCTCGGGAGGCGGCCTTTCCCTCACCGGCGCAGTCGCCGGCAAGCCAGCGGAGAAGCAGGCAGAGGAGAAGAAACCCTCGGAGGCGCTCGTCAAACTCCTGTACGACTCGCTCAAGGAGAACCAGAAGAAGCAGATCTGCTTCGACTGGGACCACAAGGTAAAAGGACACGGTCTGCTGCGGTCGCACATCTCGAATAACTGGCGGATCACGAAGCCGGCCATCAAGAGCAACTTCTACACGGCCGACCAGCAGAAGCTGATCCGCGACATCTTTGAGGGGCTGATCAACCCCGACTGGGTGACGCGCTTCGACAAGCAGTTCAAGGACGACATGGGCGGCTTCGCACTCCAGCAGTCGATCGCGATTTTCGGCACGCCCGGCAGCGGCAAATTCGAGTTCGTCCTGAGCGGCCGGCATGGAACAATTCGCTGCGACGGCCATTCGTCGGATCATGTCGCCTTCGGCGGTCCCATCGTCTACGGCCATGCCGCCAGCGGCTACTACGAGAAGCCGACGCATCCGGGAAACGTCTTCTGGCATCAGGCCCAGGAGGCCAACAAGATCTATCAGATGCTCGACGGCAAGCAGCGTAAGCTCGCTCTGAAGCCCGCCGCGCCGGACGAGTCGGCCATCAGCTTTCGCGGCCCAACAGGCAAGATCGAGGGCATCCCCGTCGCGGAACTGGCGAAGGACCAGAGAGAACACGTCCAGAAAGTGTTGCAACTGCTGATCGAACCGTACCGCCAGACGGATCGCGATGAGGTGGTCAAGGCGTTGAAGGCGCAGGGCGGGCTGGATAAGTGCTACCTCGCCTTCTACGAGGAGGACGACCTCGGCATGGACGGCGTCTGGGACAACTGGCGGCTCGAAGGACCGGCGTTCGTTTGGCACTGGCGCGGGGCGCCGCACGTTCACGTCTGGGTCAACGTCGCCGACGACCCGAAGGTGGACCTCAACGCAAAGAACGAGTCCGGCCCGCTGCGCAAATGACCCGGCTTCACGGGAAACACATAATGAGATAGGGGTATGCTATTTGCTTCGGGAATAAGGTGGAGTTCCGGCGTGCTGTCACCGCGCGGAGATATCCATGGCCTTCGATCCCGCTGCTCTTCCCAATAGCGCTCAGGCCGTCGGGAACCTACCCGACGGCCCTTCTCAGACCGAACCCATCTCCCTCAAACGCGTGCTCCAGAAGTTGGGGCCGGGCCTCGTCACCGGCGCTTCGGATGATGATCCCTCCGGTATCGGCACCTACGCCATGGCGGGCGCTTCGCTCGGCTACGCCTCCCTCTGGATGGCGCTCGTCACATTCCCCCTGATGGCGTCCGTCCAGTTCATCTGTGCCAAGATCGGTTTGGTGAGCGGTCGTGGGATTGCCGGCGTCATTCGCCAACAATACTCTCGAGCGATCCTCTATCCCGTGGTGCTGGCGCTCGTGGCCGCTAATACGATCAATGCGGGCGCCGATATCGGGGCCATTGCCGCCGGTATCAATCTTCTCGTCCCCATTCCGATCTTGTGGCTCATCGTGCCGGTTGGACTCTCGATCC
>JBBRIK010001247.1:0-2404 GCA_038221045.1 Gemmatales bacterium | reverse complement strand
AACCCAGCGGCTGACGAACCCTGCCAGGAAGAACGGCGGCGGATCGCATGACAGTCAGCAACTGTCGGGATTAGCGAGGAGTGTCCAAAAGGGGACAGGCCCCGAACCAAATTCATCATCATCCAATTTAGTTCGGGGCCTGTCCCCTTTTTCTTGCCGATACCAGGGATGATGCGGACGCATGAGCGGAAGCCTCCCGTTTTGAAGACACGGGTAAGCCTGGAAGCTTGCTCATCGGCCCTCGTCGGTTGCAGCCGGCGGGGGCCTTTTGCGTCGAACCCGGAGTTTCCTGCAGAGTTTCCTGCATTCGGCTCTGGGTAGTAAAAGTAAGAGCCGCCGTAACTTGTTGCAACTGCGGCTCTTGCTTCAGTCGGGGCGAGAGGATTCGAACCTCCGACCTCCTGAACCCCATTCAGGAGAGCGCCCGAAATCGAAGAGAGCGGAAATGCTGGAAATCCTTGTGTACTCAGCCCTTATAACTTTCCACACATCGTACATTCTACCGTCTTTTCGCTTCTTTTTCCACACTTTCCTCTGCAATCTCTGCATCCTCTGCAAGAACCAGGGCTGCTCTGGAGTTGCTTCGGTGAGGCGGACCTACGCGCGCAAAGCTCGCCCTTTCCGGAATCCGAAACGCGCCCCGTTGGCAGCCGGTTTTACATTTTCGGGACCCACAGGTAAACTCGGCTAAAGCTGACCACTCGGATAGGAGAGATATCCGAGAAGGCGCAACCGTTCAGGCTCGTAGCGCTTCTGCCGGGGACATGCGTGCCGCCGCCAAGGCCGGAACCAGGCAGGCTAGGGAACTGGCCCCAAGGCTGACCAGCACCCCCATCCCGACCAGGCCCACGTCCAGGGTCGCCTCCGCCGCCGTCCGTGCCACGACCAGAGAGGCGAGAAGGCCCAGCCCCAGGCCGGCGCACACACCAACGACCGATAGTGTCAGCCCCTCGGCAAGGAACTGCAATGCGATGTCCCGCGGCGTGGCCCCCAGGGCGCGGCGCAGGCCGATCTCACCGCGACGCTGCCGCACGACCAGCAGCATCAGCGCGGCGATGCCCACTGCGCCCAGCCCCAGCAGCAACCCGCTGGTTCCTCGCACCGCCCATGTCGCCGTCGCCAGCAGCCCCTGCTGCTGGGATGCCAGGTCGGCCAGATCACGCACCACCACGTCGTCTGCCTGGTCGCCCATTCGCCCGTGCCGCTGGCGCAGCAATGCCTGGACGCGCTGCACCGTCCGGGCCGGGTCTGCCTCGGGGCCGAGCTGGAGATAGAGGTGAGCGAGCCAGGGCCGGTTGGAGATCCGACGGCGGTAGGTGTCAAGCGGGATGAAGACCTGATGGTCCTCGTCCTCGCCGGCGAAGTTGACACCCTGGGGGCGCAGGGCGCCGACCACTTCGTAGGGATGCCCGCCCAGCAGGACACTGTCACCGACAGGGCTGCCCTGCGGGGCCAGCTCTTGCGCCACGGCGTGGCCCAGGACAATCACCGCCTGCCGGTCCTCCTCGGGGCGGAAGAACCGGCCTCGGTCCATGCTGAAGTCGCGAACGCGCAGATAGGCCGGCGTCGTGCCGATCAGCCGAACGCGGGCCGTGTGATTCTCACGGCCGGCCGTTGTGTTCCGTGCGGCCACGGGAACCACGGCCTGAAGGCATGGCACTTGCGACGCCAGAGCGTCGCCGTCCTCGGGTTCGAGCGAGACGTAGTGGTCGATCTGGCGGGGCTGGCCTGGGTAGGGTGGCCGCTTGTTGGGGGAGACGACAACGAGGTTGCCGCCCAGGCTGCGGATGCGGGACTGCATCTCGGCGACATTGGCTCGTCCCAGCACGCCGGCGACGATCACGCCTGCTGTCCCCATGCCGCACGTGGCCAGGGTCAGCACAGACCGCAACAGGTTCTGCCGCAGGACCGCCCACGCGGCCTTCAGCGCCACCCGCGCCGCCCAAACGCTGCGCATCGGCTCACCCCTGGGTCCGCAAGGCGACGGACGGATCGAGCCGCGCCGCTGCGCGGGCGGGGAACAGGCCCGCCAACGAGGCCAGCACAATCACGGCGACCGGCGCGGCCCAGACCAGCGCGTCGAGGCGGAAGGCAAGTTGTCGCCAGGATGCTAGCCCCCACGCCCCTGCCAGCCCCAGAACCAGGCCGCAAAGGCCGCCGAGCAGGCTGACTGCCAGTCCCTCGAACCATACCTGCTGGAGGATGTCTGCCGGCATCGCCCCCAGCGCCCGCCGCAAGCCGATCTCGCCACGCCGGGCGCGGAGCGCCTGACCAGAGACTACCACGATGACCACCACCGTCACCAAGGCACACACACCGGCCAGGCCGAGCAGAAGCAGGAAGACGGCGCGCGACACACCCCGCGACTCCTCCGCGATCTGCTCCGGCCGGCGGATGACGAAGT
>JBBRIK010001246.1:0-2407 GCA_038221045.1 Gemmatales bacterium | reverse complement strand
CATAGCCTTATGACTTATGTCCCCTACACCGTCCTTCTCGACCCGATCACGATCAACGGCATGTTCTACGTCTGCAAACGCGAGGTCTACGAGGCAACGGGCGGGTTCGCGGGCGTCATCGATATCCTGGCCGACGATTTCGCGGCGGCGAAGCATTTTCGGGCGCATGGATATCGGCTCATCCAGACGCCGGTGAGACATCCGATCAGCACGCACGTCAGCGGGCCGCGCGCCTATCTGGGGCTACTGCATCGCTGGTTGATGTTCCCGCGCGAGACGCTTTTGAAAGCACTGCCCTGGGGCGAGTTGGCCGTCACGCATGGACTGACGCTCCTCTTCGCCCTGGGACCGATGCTTTTGTTGATCGCCGTCCTGATTTGGCCTTCTCTCTGGAACCTGGGACTGTTCACTGCCTCGATCGTCTATCACTTCGCGATCTTCCTTCATTGCAATGTCGCCTATCTGCGGCGAGCGACTCCCTGGCACTGGTGGTGGCTGGTGCCGATCATCCAGTTGCTGTTGCCGCTCCAGATCTTCGCGGCACTGCTCATGCCGCAGCGTGTCAACTGGCGCGGGCACGTCATGCAGATTGAGCGCGGCGGCGGCTTCCGGTATGTGCGGCGGAGGGGCGCATGAGCGAACCGCTGGTCCGCATCGTTCGCCGCAACGCTCGCCTCATCGTACCGCTCTCCTTGCTTCAGACGGCGGCGTACTGGTTCCTCAACCATCACCCAATCCGTCCCTCTTCGCCCTTGCCGTTGACTGTCCTCGATGAGGCGATTCCGTTTCTACCCTGGACCGTTTGGCCCTATCTGCTGCTGATGGTCTCCGGCCCCGCGCTGGCGCTTTTCATCGGTTCGCGTCTCGTCATGCGCCGTGTGTTGATCGCCTACTGTTTCTCAGTACCTCCCGCTTTCTTGGTCTTTCTGCTGCCCACGCATTTTCTTCGACCGGCGTGCGAGATCGAACCCTCGCTGACCGGGTGCGTGTATTGCTGGCTGATCGGGGTCGATACGCCGCAGTGTGCCTTCCCCTCCGGCCACATCCTCGTTCCCGCTCTCGCTGTCTGGGGCGGCTGGCTCGACCGCTGGCGCGGGCGCTGGCTGGTCCTGCTCGCTTTCGTTCTGACTGCGCCGACCATCCTGACGACGAAACAGCATTATGTCTGGGACCTGCTCGGGGGATTGGCGTTCGCGGGGGTGGGCATACTGCTCTCATCGCTGTGGGTCTACAATAATACAAACCCATCCATTCGAGGGAACGCATCATGTCCGAAGCCCTGATCCTCTCGGCCGTGCGAACACCGATCGGCAAGTTCCTTGGCTCTCTTGGCGACGTGTCGGCGGTGCAACTCGGAGCCATCGCCATTCGCGAGGCCCTGAAGCGAGCGAATGCGCCGGTGGAGCGCATCGACGAGGTAATCGTGGGCAACGTCCTGCAAGCGGGACTCGGCCAGAACCCGGCTCGTCAGGCCGCTCTCAAGGCGGGATTGCCTGATAGCATTGCCGCGTTCACGGTCAACAAGGTGTGCGGCTCCGGCCTGAAGGCCGTCATGCTGGCGGCACAGGCCCTGCGCGCCGGCGACGCTCAACTGATCGTCGCCGGCGGCATGGAGAGCATGAGCCGGGCGCCCCATCTGCTGTTCGGCACTCGCACCGGCTGGAAGTACGGCGATCAGAAGGCCGTCGATGCCATGATCCACGATGGCCTGTGGTGCGCTTTTGAGAACTGGCACATGGGCGAGGCAGCGGAACATATCGCCAGCAAGTGCAGTGTACCGCGCACGGAGCAGGATCGTTTCGCGGCCCAGAGCCAGCAGCGTGCGGCCGCAGCCTGGGAGAAAGGAGCGTTCGCGGCGGAAGTTGTGAGCGTCACCGCCGGCAGCGGCCCGAAAGCGAAGACGCTCGACCGCGACGAGAGCATCCGTCCCGAGACGACGAGTGACAGCCTCGCCAGGTTGAAACCCGCCTTTCAGGAGAGCGGCACGGTCACGGCGGGCAATGCCTCGACGCTGAGCGACGGCGCGGCGGCTGTCGTGGTGGGCTCGCCGCGCGCCGCGGAGCAACTCGGCCGCAAGCCGCTGGCGCGAGTCGTCGCCTACTCGACGAGTGGCGTGGCACCCAAGGAGATCTTCATCGCGCCGGTGCTGGCGGTGCGGCAGGTGCTGGAGAAGGCGGGCTTACGGCTGGGCGACATCGACCTGTTCGAGTTGAACGAGGCGTTCGCGTCTCAGATGCTGGCCTGCGGCAAGGAGCTCGGGCTCGACGAGTCGAAGGTGAACGTCAACGGCGGAGCGATTGCCCTGGGCCATCCGATTGGCGCTTCGGGGACGCGGGTGCTGGTGACGCTGTTGCACGCTCTGGAGCAGCGTGGACTGAAGCGCGGCCTGGCGTCGCTCTGTCTGGGT
>JBBRIK010001245.1:0-2408 GCA_038221045.1 Gemmatales bacterium | reverse complement strand
GATCGATCATGTCGTTGAGCGAATCGAACAGGGGACGCAGATAAGGATTCACCTTGGCGACGAGATCGCCGGGCAGGAAGCCGAGGCGTTCGCCGGCCTCGACGGCAGGCCGAACGAGCACGATCTTCTTGACGACCGCCTGCCGCAACATGCTCACGGCCATGCCGACGGCCAGGAACGTTTTTCCTGTTCCCGCCGGACCGACGCACAGGGTCATGTCGTGTTCGCGCATGGCGCGGACGTAGCGGCTCTGGCCGTCGGTACGCGGCCGAACGAAACGGCTGCTCGCTTCGCCTCCCGTGGGAGGCGCTCCTTCGAGGCGGTCGCCTCCATGAAGGACGATCTCGACGACCGTTCGCACGTCCTCAACGGACAGGCTGCCCTGTCGCTTGACGAGACCGCGAAGCTGGCTCAGAACGCGCTGGGCCTGGTCGATTTGCTCGTCCGTCCCCTTGAGAAGGATCATGTCGCCTCGGGCCACCACCTGCGCACCGATGGCGTTGCGAATCTCGCGCAGGTGCTGATCGCGATGGCCGAACAACACTACCGCCTCATCCTGGCTATCGAGGGTGATCGTCGCTTCGCTCATGGGGTTCTCAGTCGAGAGGACGTTGCGTGGTCTTGCCGCTTGCGGCTTAGCGGGGATCATCGCAGAATCCAACCCGCTACGCCGCAAGCGGTAAGAGGGGCAACCCTTACTTCCCTTCCAACTCCTTGACCACTTCCGCGACGAGGGCGGGGTTGTCCTGGGCCACCAGATGATCGATGCGTGATTGTGGAATGCCAAGCTTCTCCAGGGCGACTACCACGCGCTTCCAGACGGTCTGCCGCTTCTTGCCGGCACTCAGGAACAACTCGCCGACCAGCTCGGCCAGTCGCTGCTGTTGGATCGTGTCCTGGTTGTTGTAATAGCGTTTGATGATCTTCTGCTGATTCGGCGAGTAATCGTCGAGCATGAAGGCTCCTCGTGGAAGCCGCCGTTAATGGCGGGTAACAGGGGCAGAGTGATCGTCAGCATGAACGAATGCGTTCGTCCGGTCAAGCCCGTCCCGCTATAATCAAGCCCAACGCTCGACAGCGGCGAGGGAGTCACGGCATGCGGATCGTCCTTCAGCGAGTCTCTCGCGCTCGCGTCAGTGTGGCGGACGAGACCATCGGCGCGATCGGTCCTGGCCTGCTTGTCTTGCTGGGCGTCACGCACGCCGATACGATCGATAACGCCCGCTGGCTCGCGGAAAAGACCGTTGCCCTGCGGATCTTCGCCGACGACGAGGGCAAGATGAATCGCTGCGTCCTCGACGCGGGCGGGAGTGTTCTGGTCGTCAGCCAGTTCACGCTCTACGGCGACTGCCACAAGGGAAGGCGTCCCAGCTTCATGGAGGCCGCCCCGCCCGAGGTCGCCGTGCCGTTGTACGAGGCATACGTTGACGCGATCCGCTGCCTGGGAGTGCCGGTGGCGACAGGACGCTTCGGCGCGATGATGGACGTGGAACTGAGCAACGACGGACCCGTGACGCTGATCCTCGAGAATCCATGAACTCCGGTCCCTCCAATTCGGACACTTCAGCCGCACCCGTCGAGGCGGGAGGCACCGGCTTTCAGCGGCGTCTGGGCCTGTTCGACGCCACCATGATGGTCGCCGGCAGCATGATCGGCTCGGGCATCTTCCTCGTGTCCGCCGAGATCAGCCGCGACGTCGGCGGCTCCGGCTGGCTCCTCGCCGTCTGGATGCTCGCCGGCCTGATGACCATTCTCGGCGCTCTCAGTTACGCCGAACTGGCCGCCATGATGCCGCAGGCGGGCGGACAGTATGTCTACCTGCGAGCGGCTTATGGTCCCCTTCCCGCCTTCCTCTATGGCTGGACCTCGTTCACCGTCATTCAGACCGGCACGATCGCGGCCGTGGGCGTCGCCTTCGCCAAATTCCTCGGCGTCTTCGTGGATGCGCTGGGCGTCCGCAATGCCGCGAGGGCCTTGAGTGCGGACCCGGCTGTACTCTGGGGCGTGACCTTCGACAGCCCGCTCGTCCTGACGCTGCCGCTCCCCTGGTTGAGCGAGCCGTTGACAGTCTTCAAGCGTTCCGAGTTCAGCATCTCGGGCGGACAGCTCGTCGGCGTCGGCGTCATCATCGTACTGACACTCTGGAACCTGCTCGGGGTTCGCGAGGGCAAGTGGCTTCAGAATATTTTTACCGTCGCCAAGATCGGCGCGCTGGGTCTGCTGGTCGTCATCGGGCTGACCCTGACGGTCAGCTCCGAGGCCATCAAGGCGAACACGGCAAATCCCTGGACGGGCATCGAATCGACGACGCAGTTCGAGATGGTCAACAAACTGGTAAGCGCCGGCGGCCTGCTCGTCGCCTTGATGGTCATGGGCGGCGCGCTGGTTGGGGCGCTGTTCTCGTCCGA
>JBBRIK010001244.1:0-2415 GCA_038221045.1 Gemmatales bacterium | reverse complement strand
GCCCCCTAATTTTGTGCACGGGGGGGGGGCGTGGCCCCTCCCGTGTTTTTTACACGCCTTTCGCGGCTGGGCTGGCCCCTCCCCCTCCCGCTTATGGAACAGACTTTGGGTCTCACAACTTCATGCGAGTATCTTCAATTCCTTTCCGACTGCCGTGAACGCCTCGATGGCGCGCGCGAGATGCTCGGGTTGATGCGCCGCCGAGAGTTGAATGCGGATGCGCGCCTGTCCCTGCGGTACGACTGGATAGCTGAAGCCAATCACATAAATCCCCCTCTCCAGCAGCTTGTCGGCCATCTTCGTCGCCAGGGCGACTTCGCCGAGCATGACGGGCAGTATCGGATGGCTGCCCGGCTTGATCGTGAAACCTGCCTTCTCCAGTCCTGCTCTTAGCGTCCGGGCGTTGGCGTGCAGACGGTCGCGCAGTTCGCTCGATCCGCTGATGAGTTCCAGCGCCTTGAGGCCGGCGCTGACGATGGGCGGCGGCAGCGAATTCGAGAACAGATACGGCCGCGAGCGCTGCCGTAAAATGTCGATCACTTCCTGGCTCGCGCAGGTGAAGCCCCCCGTTGCGCCGCCGAGGGTCTTGCCGAGCGTCGAGGTGATAACGTCGATGCGTTCGAGGCAGCCCAGCGACTCGGCGCTGCCCTTGCCCCCTGGCCCGAGAATGCCCGTCGCATGGCTGTCATCGACCATCACCAGGGCGTCGTACTTGTCGGCGAGAGCGCAGATGTCGGGCAGTCGGGCGCAGTCGCCGTCCATGCTGAACACGCCATCGGTTGCGATCAGCCGCAGCCGGCACTCCTTCGCCTCTTGCAGGTTGTGTTCCAGTTCCGTCATGTCGTTGTGCTTGTAGCGAAAGCGGCGCGCCTTGCAGAGGCGGACGCCGTCGATGATGCTGGCGTGGTTCAACTCGTCGGACAGGATCGCGTCCTCGTCGCTGAGAATCGTCTCGAACAGCCCGCCATTGGCGTCCCAGCACGACGAATAGAGGATGGTATCGTCCTTGCCGAGGAAGCGCGCGACGGCCTGTTCGAGTTGCTTGTGCAGCTCCTGCGTCCCGCAGATGAAACGGACCGACGACAGGCCATAGCCGTAGCGGTCGAGTCCTTCGTGGGCCGCCTTGACGATGGCGGGATGATTGGCGAGGCCGAGGTAGTTGTTGGCGCAGAAGTTGATGACTTCCTGCCCGTTGACCTGGATGGCGGCTCCCTGCGGCCCCTGGAGTTGACGCTCGCGTTTATACAGGCCCCGCGCCTGCAGATCGTCGAGTTGAGCCTGCAGAACGGCACGCAGTTTCGTCATGGTAGTTGCCAGCAGTTCGTGGTTCGTGTTGAGTGAAGGAATCTGCCGCGCTACGAGTCATCCCGCGCGACAATCCATTCTGTATCACTAACCACTGACGACTGGCAACTGGCAACTGGCAACTGACGACTGGCAACTGACGACTGGCAACTGACATGCGAAAATCAGTCACGCTCATCACGGGTGCCGGCGGCGAAATCGGCCACGGTCTCATCTCGCGGCTGACGCAGGTTGGCCAGGCACCGGTCATCACGCTCGATCTGAACCCCCTCGCTCCCGACCTTGCTCCTCTCGTGCGCCAGCAAATCACCGGCTCCATCCTCGATCCACAGATGCTCGACCGCATCCTCGCGGAATACGAGGTCGATCTGATCTTTCACCTCGCCGCGTTGCTCTCGACGCGGTGCGAGATTGTGCCGGCGTCGGCCCATCGCGTCAACGTCGAGGGGACGATGAACCTGCTCGAATTCGCCCAGCGGCAGGGCGAATCGCATGGCCGGCCCGTGAAGTTCCTGTATCCGTCGTCGGTCGCGGCCTATGGACTGCCCGACCTCGCAGCCAAGAAGAAGGCCGGAAAGATCGATGAGGACCACTTCAATCATCCGACGACGATGTACGGCTGCAACAAGCTCTACTGCGAGCATCTGGGCCGCTATTACGCGCGCCACTACAAGCAACTCGCCGCCGACGTGCTGTCCGGCAAGGTCGATTTCCGCTGCATTCGCTTTCCCGGCCTCATCTCGGCCGCCACGATCCCCTCGGGAGGGACTTCCGACTACGCTCCCGAGATGCTGCACGCGGCAGCCCAGGGTGTGCCGTATGAGTGCTTCGTCCGGCCCGACACGCGCATTCCTTTCATGGCGATGCCGGACGCCGTCGAGGCGCTCCTGAAGCTGGCGGAGTCGCCTGGCGAGAAGCTGACGCAGCCGGTCTACAACATCGGCGCGTTCAACCCCTCGGCCGAGGAAATCCGCGCCATCGTGCTGCAGGCGTTTCCAAAGGCCGCGATTACGACGAAGGTCGATCGCAAGCGCCAGGGCATCGTCGATAGCTGGCCCGCCGACGTCGATGACAGCGCAGCCCGGCGCGACTGGGGACTGTCGCCGCGCT
>JBBRIK010001243.1:0-2417 GCA_038221045.1 Gemmatales bacterium | reverse complement strand
TTTAAGGTGCGCCCCGCGGTCGAATCTCCTGCTTCGATGATCCTGGCTTATCCCACCGTCTGGACACGTCCCGTCTTCGCCGCCTCGTAGAAGGCGAAGATGCTTTGCAGTACATGCAGACCCTCGTCAGCGGAGATCGGCGGCTCTTCGAGTCCTGCACTCGCCCGCACCGCTGCCTTCAAGAACGCCAGGTAGCCACGTTCGCCTTTGGGATACTCGAAACGCTGGATTTTGGCGTCCTTGTCGTCCTTGCTGCTGTACCATTCCAGCGGCAGTTCTTCGACAGCCGCCAGCCGCAGCCAGCCGTGTTCGCCCCAGACCTGCACGTGCGACTGATAGCCCTTGTCGAGATAGTAGCCGCTCGTCATGGTGCCGAAACTGCCGTTGTCGAAGCGGAGACTCAGCGCCGCCGAGTCCTCGATGTCGAGCGGCTGACCGCCCACGATCCCGGCGAAACCGGCAACCTGCTTCACGCGCAGTCCTGTCACATGAAGCGCCAGATCGAGCCAGTGGATGCCGACCCAGATGAGTTGCCCGCCTCCCGCGCGCGCCTTGCTGCAGAACCACGATTTGCGATACTCCTCGCTCTTGAGGCGAGTCTGATCGGTGACGAGGTGGACCTCGACGCCGTAAATCTTCCCGAGTTTCCCGGCCCGGACGAGACGGCGTGCTTCACGCACGGGAGCGTGACTGCGGTTGCCCATCGCGAGCATTAAGTGACGGTGCTTCTGTTGCGCTTGCCGTGTCAGTTTCTGGAAATCCTCGGCCCGCGTGCAGGAGGGCTTCTCGGCGAAGACGTGACAGCCCGCGTCGAGGGCGGCGGCAATCGCCGGCGGGGCCGCGACAGCTTCCAGGCTGACGATGGCCAGGTGCGGCTCGAATCGCTTCAGCAACTCGGCGGGGTCCTTGTAAACGTCCTTGAGTTTTGCGCCGAGCGCTTTGCGAGCCGCGGCGACGGACTTGCCGCTCGGATCGGACAGGGCGACGGATTCCGCCTCCTCAATCTTCGCCAGCGACTCGAAGTAGTCCGGCAGGTGAGCGCCTTCGGCCTGCGTGATGACACCAACTCTGATCGCCTTCGGCATGGGAGGATCCTCCGCTTTCCGTTTCCCGCCGCTTGCGGCTTAGCGGTCTCCTGCAACGCCGCAAGCGGCAGAAAGGTGGGATGTTATTTCTCTCGCGCTCCTCATCCTATGGCCGATTGATCGGCCAGAGGGCGAAGACCAGAGACGCAACCATCAGCAACAGTCCCAAAACGAGAGGAATGCGCAGCGCTGCCTGAGCGCTGGAGCGATTGATGCGGGCTGACATCAACGGCCCCACGACCAGGCTGCCGGCTGATCCGAGAGCGAACATGACGCCGAACACCGAACCCTGCCCATTCGGATAGCTCGAGAACAGGATGCCCACCAGCGTCGGGAAAATCGGCCCGAGAAACAGCCCCAGCAGCAGCAAGCCCCAGGTCGCGCTGCGGCGTTTGATCGTCCCCACGAGATTGCCGATCATGATCGTCGCTCCAAGAGCGAGCAAGCAGACGACCCAGCGCTCGGAATTGTCGGGGATCATCCGCGAATGTTGGAGATAGGCCGTGAGCAATCGGCCGAGGAGGAAACTCGACCAGAAGGCCGCGATCAGATGATTGGCCTCGTGCTCTTCGTTGCCGAGGTCGCGGAGGAACGATGAGGCCCAGGTATGGACGCAGCCCTCGATGGGTGCGTAGAGGAAGAAAACGCTGGCGGCCAGCAGGACGACCGGCTCGCTCAGCAAGCCCATCAGGTTCGTGTCTCCCGACCCCGCCACGTTCACGGCGGGGACCAGCAGCGCGATGACGCCGGGAATCAGCACGCATAGTGCCAGCACCAATAGGGAGCGGCGCAGTCCCATGCCGCGCAACAGCACATCGGCCAGGGCCGGAGCAATGAGCGCGCCCAAGGCGAAGAAGACGTTGCCCATGTTGAGCGACGCGGCCGCCTCGCCGGGTCCGAAGAAAGCCTGCGGCATCAGCACGATGGCCGCGGCGCTGACACTCGCGCCGCCCGCCGCCGTGAACAGATACGCCAGCACGGCCCGCGCGAAGCCGCCGTTGGAGCGCAACAACAACAGGGCGCTGGTCAGGAACAGGCTGCCCGCGATGACGACGGCGCGGACGTCGCCCTGATCGATGATGAGGCCGGCCAGCAGCGTCAACGGCACGAGGAAAAAGTTCATCAGCGCCCAGAGGCTATCGACGCGTTTTTCCGCCAGATGCAGGTGTTCGGCAAGGTGCGAGCGCATGCTGGTGAGTAGCACGACGACCAGCCCGAAACTGAAGGCGCAGCAGACGGTCAAGGCGAGAACGGTCTGAGGACTGGACATGAGGACCTCGCGTGGGGCGGTGAAGGCCGGGTGGCCCTCTGAGTAATCCTATGGGGGAGGGC
>JBBRIK010001242.1:0-2420 GCA_038221045.1 Gemmatales bacterium | reverse complement strand
CGTAGGGCAGTTTCGGCAGCGTGAAGGGATAGCTGAGCTTCTTCTCTTCCTTGTCCTCGCGCGCGAAGGCGAGAGGGGCGGCCAGCAGCGAGGCAGCGCCCGCGCCGGCCCACTGGAGCAGTTGACGTCGTGACATCGGATGCATCGTCGAATCTCCTTGTTCTGTGATGTCCGCGGGAGGCTCCCGCGCTCTGGCCTGAGAATAACAGGCTTTCGCGGCAAGTCCACGAGTTTCGCGGCGCTTCGCGCTCGCCTCCGCCGATTTGCTCAATTCTCATCATCCGCAGAGGAGGGGCGAGATTTTGGTAGACTGCTTGCGGAGGTGTCCCATGATCCAAACGGTTGAAGCTGTTGTCGCTGCCACTGGTGAGGTGCCAGGCGAGGCAGCGATGCTGGCGGAGACCGCATGTGATGGCTTGGTGTCTCGAAGCGACCGGGGTGAGCAATTCGAGTGGGAGATGACAGAGGACGATCTGCGGCGCGTGGCGTTGAGCTTGCATCGACTGGCGTGCAATCCGGCACACGAGTACGATCGATTGCTTGTGGCTGACAAGAGCGTCGCGGGCGTTCAGGTCCGTATGACAGACGCCGCCGAGTGGTTGCAATGAGTGTACGACGAACCAAGGGCTGCACCTGAGGACCTGAGGTGGCATTGTGGTGGGGAGTAGCTGGAGGTGGTCTGGTAAACAGGGGCCGAGGCATGCCATTCAAGATCACCATCACGGAGGATGCTGACAGACAATTTCATGCGTTGCCCGTTCGAGATCAGCGTCTCCTGGAAGCTGCCATCTTGTCCCGACTTCAGCACCAACCCACAATGCCGACGAAGGCCGTCAAACGACTACGGGTTAATCCGCTTGCCGAGTTTGAACTGCGTGCAAGCGCCCTGCGCGCCCTGTATAATGTCGAAGGAGACGAGGTTGTCGTCCTCGTCGTGGGACGGAAAGTCGGCAACAAGCTGATTGTGGAAGGTGAAGAATTCCATGGCCATCAAGACCATCCCGTTGAGCCGGCTGGAGACGGACCTCAAGAAAACGCTCCATGAGTGCGCCGAATCGGGGGAAACCGTCATCGTTGAGATGCCAGATCAGCGTTTTCTGACGATTCAACCCCTGGATCCTCAGGAAGACGATAGCTTGATGGATGAACTGCTGGCGTCCAACCCAAAGTTCCAGGCCTTGGTTGCGAAATCCAAAGCCGGTCCGCGCAAACCGTTCGCTCTGGGAGACCCAGGGCCAACCAAGGGCTGATGTCGGCGAAAGTTATGGCCTGAGTCGATTGGTTGACAGCGCAGACCCCCCCCCTCTCCGCACCCGAAGGCAGTTGTTGTGCTAAGCTAGAGAGGAGCGTGGCCCTCGTTTCGCGGCACACCCCTGGCCAGCGGCGAAACGAGCGGAGCGTTTTCCCTCGGGCAGCGCATGAAGAAACAACTCAACCTCCGGCTGTTGTGGCGTCTGGGAGTGGTCGTGTTCATCGCGGCCCTCCTGGTCCACGTCCTGCACCTTTGGCAACTCAGCCGGCACGCGCGCTTCTTTCGCACCCAGGGAGAAGAGGCGGTCCGGCAGAACGATTTCACACGCGCCGCTCGCTATCTGGGCCGCTATCTATCGCTGCGGCCCGACGATCCCGCAGTCGAGGCGGAGTATGGGCTGGCCCTGAATAAGTTGGCGGCCAGTTCTCCCTCGCGCTGGCGAGCTTACCTCCTTCTCGAAAAAGTGCTGCGCCGCGATCCTGACAATATCGAGGTCCGCCAGACGCTCGGACAACTGGCGGTTACCCTCGCTCGCTTTGACGCCGCCGTACGCTTCCTCGAGCCGCTCCGGCGCACGCCGGCCGATCAGGGCGAACTCGAGGAAACGCTCGCCTGGTGCCATCTCGGCGCCGGCAATCAGGAACAGGCCCGGCACTGTTTCGACGAAGCCATCCGCCAATCCCCCCAGCGAATCAGCGCTTACGAACACCTCGCCGCCCTGCACCTGCGCCTGAGTCAGCAAGCTGCGGCCGAACGTGTCATGGACTCCCTGGTCAGCGCCAACCCGCACCGCGCCGAGGCCCTGCTGAGCCGGGCAAAGTTCCGCGAGAAAATTGAGCAATTCGACGACTCCGCCACAGACTTCGCCCGCGCCGTCCGGCTGGCACCTCGCGATCTCGGCATCCTTCTGGAGGCCGCCGGATTCCAGTGCCGCCGGGGCCGGCCTGACGAGGCGCGGTCTCTCCTGCAACAGGCCAACGGCATCCGCGAGAAGGACGTCCGGCCCGTCCTGCGACTCGCCTCGCTGGAACAGGACGCCGGGAGGATCAAGGAGGCGTTGGTCGTCCTGCGCGACGCCTTGCCCGCGAAGGAGCCGCAGGTACTCGCGCTCCTCGGCGAATTGTTGCTCGGTCAGGACGATGTCGCCGAGGCGGATCGCGTTGCTGCC
>JBBRIK010001241.1:0-2423 GCA_038221045.1 Gemmatales bacterium | reverse complement strand
GACGAAACTGCGCGACCATTGCCTGGAGGAGATCGGCCAGAAGTTGCGCGAGCTGGGCTGGACCGGCGACGATCTGGATGGGTTCGTCTTCACGGAGATGGCGAGTGTGCTGATGGACGACCCGCGTCTATCGGCCGATCATCTCGCGACCCTGCTCGCGGGACGTGGCCAGACGCTTCCCGTCGCGGAAGACCGCTAAGCCGCAAGCGGAAGAATCACGAAATCTTCTCGTGCAGCAAATCGACGAGTTGCTCCAGCAGCGGCAGGAAGTCGCTGCTCGCGATCGCGCGCACCTTCTCGATCAATTCACGACGGCGTTCGATGTGGCTGACGAAGTGTTCGACGCCGTAGGTGGAGAGCGGCCCCCCCGCTCCTTGCAAAGCGAGCAGCTCCTCAATCTCATCCGGTGTCAAATTCTTGCCGCGATCGGGATTGCGTTCGGCCCAGGATTGCAACTCAGGCTGCGTGGCCAGTTCCAGCAGGCGCGCTGGTTGCTCGTCGCCGTTAAGCAGCGTCCGCCCGCTGATGCGCGACAGAAGACGCTCCAGGGGCAGCGTTCGCAGTTCGTTGACCGAGAGACCGAGGGCGCGTGCGATGGCCGCGACCGTCGAGTTGCGGAGAGAGCGTTCGCCGCTGGGCTGGAGGATTTGCCGAATCGTCTGACGGTTCAGACCGCTGATCTTGGCAAGGTCCTCCTGGTTCCAGCCTCTCTCCTCGACGAGGCGGGCAATCTTCGCAATCAGGTCCGTTCCGGGAGTTTCCTCGCTCATACCCGCTCATCCTAACCCCCTCTTGCGGGAAAGAACAGAGCGGTAGGCCCTGGCGGGAATGTCGAATTAATAAGGACGAATGACGAAAGAATGTCGAAGGTCGAATGAGTAATGTCGAAATGCATGGGCCTTGCTTTCGTCATTCGGCCCTCGTCATTACTCATTCTTTCGTCATTAGAATTTAGAAATTAGTCATTCGCGCCACTGCACGAAACCTTCCAGGGCGTAGAACTCCGGCAATCCCAGTTGATCGTACGTCTGGGCCGTGCCGCGATTGCGATCTTCAGCGCGCTGCCAGAACTCGCGCCGATCCGTGCCGCCTGGGAACATCGCCCGATCCTTCTGCGATTGATGGCGGAAAATCGCCTGCTTCTTGCGCTCGACGTCGTTGGGTCCCAACGGCACCACACGCTCGACGATGTGCGGATCGAACTCCTCCCAGGCGCCGCGATACAGCCAGACCTCGAAGGTTTGTCCCCGCGCGCGCACCTCGCGCACGGCCTGGAAGATCGCCTCGGCGCACATGCGATGCGTGCCATGAGGGTCCGACATCTCGCCTGCGACATAAAGCTGCACCGGCTGGACGCGCTCCAGCAGAGCGGCAATGTCGGCGATGTCCTGCGGATGCAGAGGCGCCTTGGCGATGGTGCCGGTCCGATAGAAACGCAGGTCCATGAACGACAGATGATCCGGCGTGATACCACAGGCCAAAGCAGCTGCGCGAGCCTCCGTCTCGCGAATCAGGCCCTTGATCTTGAGGACGTCCTCGGAGTCAGGCTGGCCGGGGTTCTTGGTATGCAGGAACTCCCGGACCCGCTTCTGCACTTCCTCCGTGTGTTCCGTATCGAGGGAGAAGAGACGATTGAAGTTGACCGCGAAGTCGGCGAAGCGCCAGGCGTCGTGATCGAAGACGGCGATGTTGCCGCTGGTCATGTAGGCGACATGGACGGCGTGGCCCTGCTCGACCAGCCGAACCAGGGTGCCGCCCATGCTGATGACGTCATCGTCGGGATGCGGGCTGAAAACGACGATGGGGCCGCGCGCGGCGTTCGGATCGCATTCGTGGACCGGCTGGCCGGGATTATCGCAGATGGTCGCCTGCATCTGGTCGAAGACCTTGCGTCCCAGTTTTTCGGCGGGTCCATGCTCGCGCAGCAGTTCGTACAGCTCGTGTTCGCGGAAGTCCTCGTCGGACAGCTTGAGCAGTCCCTTGCGGACCTTGAGGCTGAGCCAGATGACGGCTCGCTTGATGAGTTGCGGCGTCCATTGCACGGAACCGAGCGCCCAGGGCCGGTTGCGCGCGGTCAGCTCCTCGGCCGCCGACTCGTCGAGCAAGAAGGTCGCGTCCTTGTGTTCCTGCAAGAAGCTGGCCGTGATGACGTCGGTCATTGGCCCTTCGACCGCCTTCTGCACGGTCGGGGCCTTGTGCTCGCCGAAGGCCAGGAGGACGATGCGCTTCGCTTCGAGGATGGTGCCGACGCCCATCGTCAGGGCCTGCTGCGGCACGTTCTGTTCGCCGAAGAAACCGCTGGCCGCGTCGCGCCGCGTTACCGGATCGAGCGTGACAAGACGCGTCCGGCTACTCCGCGCGGAGCCAGGCTCGTTGAAGCCGACGTGTCCCGTCCTGCCGATGCCCAGCACTTGTAGATCGAT
>JBBRIK010001240.1:0-2426 GCA_038221045.1 Gemmatales bacterium | reverse complement strand
GGCATCCACGAGCGCTTCGAGGCTCAATTGACGGATTTCCTTCTCCTCATCCTTGAGCGCATAGACGAGGAGGGCCTGCGATTTTTGCGTGCGTTTTTTGATGAGCGCGTGGACAGCGGCCCGGCGAATATCGACGTGCTTCGAGCAGAGAGCGGCTTCGAGCGGCTCCATTTCCTTCGAGCGCTTCTGAGCGAAGGCGAACGCCTCCTCGCGCAGTTTCGGATCGGGGTCGTTGAAGAATGTCAGCAAGAGGGGCCAGGCCCAGGGCTCGTTGATCTGGGCCATGACCTCCGTCAGCACTTCCCGGCGAATGTCGGCATGAACGCTCTGGAGGACGAAGCGCAGCGTACTCGCGCCGCCGCCCGCAATCTGCAAGTTGAGGGCGGCCTTAAACGCCTCGGAGCGCACATCGGCGAACGAGTCATTGAGCGCGCGGACCAGCAGTTGCCAGGAAGGAGCCTCCTCGTTCTTCGGCAGCTTCTTGCGAACCTCGGCGATGAGCAGTTGCAGGCCGCGGCGACGCACATCCTGGAAGGTCGCGCCCAATCCCAACTCGGCACAGCGCAACGGTTCGTCGGCGTGAAGATGCTGCAAGGCGCTGAAGGCCGCGTCGCGGACGGATGCTTCCTTGTCGTACAGGAGCGAGCCGAGGCGCTTAATCGCCCGGCTATCTTCAAGGATCGACAGCGCCCGGCAGACCTCGACGCGAGCGCTGGTCTCGTCCTCCCGGCTCAGTTGGAGCAGCAGACCGAAGGCGCGCGGATCGTGCAGCACGGACAGGCCGCGCGCGCCGCGCAAGCAGGTGTCGAGCGCCCGGCTGGCGGTCGCCTGGAGGAGCGGCGAGAGGTCGTCTTCCTCGACGACCGGTTTGCTCTTCGTCTTCGATGTCGCTGGTTTCGCGGTTTCCGCCTCGGGAACCTTCATCGGTGTCCCGTCCGGCCCGAGCGCCTCCAGTTCCGCGAGTTGTCGTTGCAGTTCGGGATCGGCCTGGCGCAGCGCCGGCACCAGCTTTTCGCGCATGTAGAGCGACAGCAGGAAAGCAGTGCGTCGCACCTCCGCGTCGGCGTCCTCCGCGCGCCAGCGAACAATCGCCTGCACCTTGAGATGGCCGAGCATCTTGCGCTGAAACAGACGAATGAGCGTCAGACGGCGCAGGTCGGCGAACGTCGAGGACAGGGTGACAAGGTTCGCTTCCGGCGAATCGTCGGGATAGATCTTTTCGAGGCTCGCGAGCGCCGCCTGCCGTACCTCCCAGGTCTTGACGTTGAGCGCGTCGGTGAGCCGGCCAAGCGCCTGATCGTCCTTCGCGGCGAGCTTCTCCAGCGCCTGCACGGCCAGCCGGCCGACGTCGGCTTTCTCCGCTTTCAGGGCGAGGTCGAGCGGCCTGAGGTCCTCAGTGCCCAGGTGTTTCCGCAACCCGGCGAGGGCCGCGACGCGCACCGCCTCGTCGCCATGAGTCAGACCCTTCTCGAGGAGCTTGACCGCCTTCGGATGGCCGCTGTTGCCGAGCAGTTCGGTCGCCAGGACGCGCAGGCCATGATCGGCGTCCGTTGACACCTGCTCGCCGATCATCTCAATCGACGGCGTGTCGTTGTACGAGGCGAGTTCGCGTAGCGCGGCCTCACGCCGCGTCGTCTCCTCGCGATTGAGTTCCGCTTTGGCGCGAGCATAGGCATCGCCGACCTTGATGAGAGGATCGCCGAACTTGCCTTCCTCGTCGAGCGCGAAGAAGCGCAGCGTGTTGTCGTCGCAGGCGACGCACAGTTGCTGCTTCTTGTGAAGCTGGACGACGGCAACGCCCGTGACGGTGATGACGTTGTCTTTCAGCGTGTTGGGGCGCAGGTTGCTGCCGCGCGGCCAGGACTTGACCGTTTTGTCGCGGCTGCCGGTGAAGAAGCGATCCGCCGGCCCCCAGACCATGCCGGTGATTTGATCGGAGTGATTGCCGCCACGTCCCTTGTCCTCCGCTTCGAGCTTGCCGCGTGCATGGGTCGAGAGCAGCTTGTTGTCAGCGCCGGCGGAATAGAAGCGCAGTTCCTGCGGCTCGAATAGCAGGGCGGTGACGCTCCCCTCGTGGAGCTTCTCGTGGGCGGAGACGTCGAAGCGATTCTTGTCCTCGCTCTCGAAAACGTAGACGTTGCCCTTACTCGTGCCGGCAACGAGCCATTGCCCGGTCGGGTCGGTCGCAAGAGCGCTGCCTTCTTCCGGCAGCGCTAATCGTTGCAGGACTTTCAGGTCTTTTCGCGCCAGGACAAGCACCTCAGCGCCGGCGACCTGAGCGAGCCGCTCTTCAGAGAGCAGCACGATGGGGCCGCACGACTGCGCCCCAGCGCCGGACTTCCCCTGGGCGGCGAGGGCCTGGATGCTGCCGTCGCTGCCAAGGGCCCAGATTCCGTCATCGCTGCCGGCGAGTCCGACGGCTCCAC
>JBBRIK010001239.1:0-2433 GCA_038221045.1 Gemmatales bacterium | reverse complement strand
CTTCTTGGGTAGGTCCGGCGAGCCGAGCCTGACTCTTCTGCCGGTCCCGCTCGGCTCGCGGGACCTACTGGGGCCAACAATCATTAGCAAATCCCTTTCTGAACAGATACGCACGGCGAAGGTCCATGACCTGGAGCAGCCGCGCTTCTTCGGCATGCCCATCTATCCCTCGCATCGGCCCGGCTACTTCTATGCCCTGCATCGCCGGCATCGCGACAGCTATCAGCCGGACGTCCACGGCCCGCGGACTGGTGCCTCGGGCGTCCTCACGATGATGGAACACACCGGCACGCACATCGACGCCCTCTGTCATCAGGCTTGCGGGCTGAAGATGTTCGGCGGCATCTCGACCGACAGCGCCGAGACGCCGGCCGGCTTCACCTGTCTGGGCGTCGAGACCGTGCCGCCGCTGCTAGGACGCGGGATTCTGCTCGATATTGCCGGGTGGAAGGGCCAGTCGCCTCTGCCGCGCAAGTACAGCATCAGCGCCGACGAAATGCAAGCGTGCGCCCTCGCTCAGGGGGTGAGCGTGGAAGCCGGCGACGTGCTGATGGTGCGGACGGGCTATGGCTCTCTGTGGCACGATGAGGCGGAATACCTGCAAGCGGCCGGGGTCGCGAAGTCGGGAACGCTCTGGGCCGCCGAGCAGGGCGTCGTCGCTGTCGGGGCGGACAATATGTCCTGGGACGTGCCGGACGAGCGCGACCCAGAGACGGGCGCGACCCTCTTCGCTCACGTCTATTTGCTGCCGCAGAAAGGCATCTACATCATCGAGAACCTGAACCTCGAAGAACTGGCCAGCGCCCGGCAGTACACGTTCGCCTTCATCGGCATTCCGCTCAAACTGTGCGGCGCGACCGGCTCGCCGTTTCGACCCCTGGCGCTCATCGAGGACGCCTCGAACTGGAGTCCGACGCCGGGGACGCTACAATAGCGGGCGTTCGGATCCCCCCACAAGGAGCCACCATGAGCCGACGACCTCTCCTCCTGCTCGCCTTCCTCTTGCTCACCTCAACCGCCCGCGCCGACGACAAATCCGACAAGGACGGCTTTGTGCCGCTGTTCAACGGCACTGACCTAAAGGGATGGATCAACGTCAACTGCCATCCCGACACCTGGAAGGTCAAGGACGGCAAGATCATCACCACCGGCAAGCCGATGGGCTTCCTGCGCACCGAGAAGATGTACGAGAACTTCATCCTCGAATTCGAGTGGAACCATCAGCCGCGCGAGGACAAGCGCGAGGGGAACTCCGGCCTGTTCGTCTGGGCCGATCCGATCCCGGCCCAGAACCAGGGCATCTTCGCCCGCGCCATCGAAGTGCAAGTGCTGGTCAACCTTGAATACAAGGACAAAGAGGGCCGCATCACGGCCACCAGTCACGGCGATCTGTTCAGCATCTGGGGCGCGAAGTGCGTGCCGGATCGGCCGCACCCGAGCGGCTGGGAACGCTGCCTCCCGAATGAGAACCGCGCCAAGGGCTTCGGCGAATGGAACCACTATCGCGTCGTCGGCAAGGATGGCCGCATCGAGTTGACGGTCAACGGCGGCAAGCCGGTCTCCGGGGTGTCGAAATGCAATCCGCGCAAGGGCTACCTCGCCCTCGAATCCGAAGGCAACGAGTGTCACTTCCGCAATCTGCGTATCAAGGAGTTGCCGTCGAGCAATCCGAAGCCGGAAGAAATCGCCATGTCGGGCGACGGCTGGGAGCGCCTCTACAACGGTATGGACCTCAAGGGCTGGAAAGCCGAGGAGGGCCACAAGGGAAACTGGAAGGCCGCCAATTCCTGGATCCTCAGCTATGACGGCAAGGCCACCGCGAAGGAGCCGAACCTGTGGAGCGAGAAGGAGTACAAGGACTTCGAGATGATCGCCGACTGGAGATTCCCCGGCACGCCCAAGAAGATGAAGTGGGCCAGGACGCTTCCCTCCGGCGACGACACCGACGAACTGATCGAAGTAGATGACGCTGGCGACAGCGGCATCTACTTGCGCGGCAGCAGCAAGAGCCAGGTCAACATGTGGTGCCGGCCTCCCGGCTCCGGCGAAGTGTACGGCTATCGGACCGACAAGAAGATGCCGGCCGAGGTGCGCAAGGCCGTCACCCCGAAGATGAAGGCCGACAAGCCGCTCGGCCAGTGGAATCGCTTTCACATCACCATGAAGGGCGATCGGCTGACGGTGATTCTCAACGGCAAACTCGTCATCGAGAACGCTCAACTGCCGGGCGTGGCGGAGAAGGGGCCGATCGCCTTGCAGCATCATGGCGATCAGGTCGAGTTCGCCAACATGTACATTCGTGAAATCAAATAGGACTGACAGTCGCTGACGAGCCGCGACCGCAAGGGAGCGGGTGTAAGAAGCCGCAACCTTGCGGTCGCGGCACGTCAGCAGTCCCGGCTCGCGAGTGGCCCGCATCCATCCATTACCCCC